>JBDIBE010000006.1:0-22339 GCA_039812785.1 Thermoanaerobaculia bacterium
GTGAGGAGCGCCGCGAGGCGCCCCTCGACGAGGACGGCGAAGCGGTCGGCGAGACGCTCGACGTCGCCGAGGTGGTGCGAGGTGAAGAGGATCGCCTTCCCCTCGCGGCGCCGCCCCTCGGCGAGGGCGTAGAACGCGGCGAGGCCCTCCGGGTCGAGCGCCGCGGTCGGCTCGTCGAGGAGGAGGAGCGGGGCTTCGGGGAGCGCGGCGACGGCGAGCCCGAGGCGCTGGACCATGCCGCCGGAGTAGGTCGCGACGGGACGGGCCGAGGCGCCGTTGAGGGAGGCGAAGCGAAGGACCTCGGCGCTGCGCGAGGGCGGTGCGCCGCGCAGGCGCCGGTAGAACTCGACCACCTCGCGCCCGGTCAGCGCGTCGGGGAAGGCGACCTTCTGGGGGAGGAAGGAGAGCGCGCTCCGGGCGGCGGGCTCGAAGGCGTCGCGGCCGTTCACGAGGACACGGCCGGCGGTGGGGCGGACCAGCCCCGCGACGGCCTTCAGGCAGGTCGTCTTCCCGGAGCCGTTCGGGCCGAGGAGGGCGACGACCTCCCCGGCCCCGACCTCGAGGGTGACGTCGCGGACGGCGGGGTGGTCGCCGTAGCTCTTCCCGAAGCTCTCGAAGCGGATCAACGCGGGCCTCCTCACGAGGCGGGGAGCCGGCGCCCCAGGACGAGGAGCGCCGTCCCGAGAAGGACGGTGGCGAGGGAGAGAGCGACGGCCGGCGCGTGCGCGGAGCGGGCGGAGGGCTTCGGCCGCGGGACGCCGGCAAGGTCGGGCGGCCGCGCGAGGGGCGCGGCGTCGACGGAGCCCTTCTGCCGGAGGACGGGGAACGTCTCCTCGGCGACGCCGATCGCCCCGGCCGCGAAGCTCTGCGCGAAGAGGTCGGCCGCGAGGAGGTTCTCGCGGAAGTGGTCGAAGACGTTCCCGAGCCGGTAGGGGCGGTCGCAGACGCCGTCGCCGTCGAGGTCGGGCTCGCGGTTCTCGGACCAGTAGTTCCCGTCGAAGACGGTGTCCGTCGAGGCGCCGACGAGCGTGAGCGGCGTCAGGTTCCCGACGAAGGAGTTGCCGGTGATCCGGTTCCCGCCGCAGCCCGCGTAGAGGACGATCGCGGTGTCGGAGGAGGCGACGACGTTCCCGCGGAAGAGGTTCCTGTAGGAGTCCTCGAGGAAGAGCCCGCGCGCATTGTCGGCGAGGAGGTTCCCCTCGGCGACGACGTCGTCGCACGTCTTGAAGAGGAGGCCCACCGACGCGAAGCCGCGGTTCCTGAGGAACTGGTTCCGCCGGAACGTGATCCGCTTCGAGTACATGATCGCGCTCCCGGCGGCGCCGTTCTCGAAGACGTTGTCCTCGAAGACGTTGTCGTCCGAGAACATGTAGTGGATGCCGTACCTCAGGTCGGAGGCGCGGTTCCTCGCGACGAGGCCGCGGCTCGACGACTGGATGTAGAAGCCGTCGCGGACGTCCGCGATCGCGTTGTCCCGGAGCGTGAACCCGACGGTGTTCCAGACGTGGATGCCGGAGCCCTTCTCGCCCGGGTCCTTTCCGGGGATGCCGCGGACTTCGCAGCGCTCGACCGTGACGCCGTTCGCCTCGCGGAGGTAGACGCCGAAGAGCGTGCCGCGGATCCGGCAGGCGCGGACCGTGACCCGCTCGGCCGCGACGTGGACCCCTGCGGAGTCCCTCGAGAGGTCGCCGCCGCCCCGTCCGTCGATGTCGAATCCCTCGACGACGACGCCGGGCGCGCGGACGAGGACGACGCTTCCCGCGCGCGAGCCGACGAGGAGCGGCCGGCCGCGGCCGACGAGCCGGACGGGCCTGTCGAGGAAGAGGTCTCCCTCGTACGTGCCGGGCGGGACCTCGAGCGTGGCGCCCGGCGGCGCGGCGTCGACGAGGGCCTGCAGGGGAGAGGCGTGCCCGCGGTCGGGGCGCCCCTCGAGCCGCGACGGCGCGACGGCCGCCATCTCCTCGCCGCGCGCGGGGAGCGCGAGGAGAAGGAGCGCGAGCGCCGCCGCGGAGGCTCTCATCTCAGGCCGCGCTCTTCCGGGCCTCGCGCCACCCGAGGACGAAGGCGGCGAAGAGGAGGATGGCGGCGAGGCAGAGCGCGTAGGAGCCGGCGCGCGGGTAGGAGTACACCTCGAAGTTCGCGAGCTGCTTGCCCCCGAAGAGGGGCGGCATGAACGGGTCGACCTTCACCGCGGCGGTCGGCGCGAGGTTGTGCCCGTACTGGTACATCTTGTAGCCGAACGACCAGAGCGAGAAGAGGCCGAAGTAGACGTAGAGGACGAGGACGTCGAGGACGTGGGCGAGGTGCCCGAAGACGGCGGACCGGAGGAAGAGGAGCCCGAGGATGCCGACGACGAAGGGGATCCACTTGAACTCGGTGAAGTCCTCCGGCTCGAGGTCGCGCATCCCGATGTAGTGGTTGAGGACGTTGATCTCCCTGACGTCCTGGCCCCCGTTCCCTCCCACGAGCCTGTAGCTCCAGATGTCGAGCCGGAGCCCGTCGGGGTACTGCGGGGCGAACATCGTCATGTTCCAGAGGGGGAAGACGTACGCGCCGAGGAGGCAGACGGCCGCGGCGAGGAGGAGGAGGCGCGGCGCGCCGCCGACGCGTTCGTCGAGGAGGCGGCTCTTCGAGAGGAGGGACGGCATCGGAATGACCTCGGTCGGGGGTCCGGGCTTCCGTCCGGCGCACCCCCGGGGGCGGCGCGGGCGGCGGGTGGCTGAGGAAAGAGGTGCGGGGCGGCGCCGGCGCGCGCGGCCCCGCGGAGAAGAGGCGCGTCAGCCCTTCGGCCTGACGATGAGGTACCCCTGCATCTCCTGGTGGAGCGCAGAGCAGAAGTTGGTGCAGTAGTAGGGGTAGACGCCGGGCTTGTCCACCTTGAACGTGACGACCTTCGTCTCGCCCGGGTCGACGACGATGTTGATGTTGTAGTCGAGGAGCCCCCAGCCGTGGAGCTCGTCCGTCGTCTGCTCGATGTTCGTGATCGCGACCTTCAGGGTGTCCCCCTGCTGGACCTCGATCGCCTGCGGGGTGATCGTGGAGCGGACGAGGACGACCCTGGCGAGGACCTCGCTCCCCTTGCGCGTCACGCCGGCGTCCTTTACGTCCCAGACCGCGAGGGGGTTCCTGTTCTCCTCCTTCGGGTAGACCTCGATCGGCTTGAGCTTGTCGGCCTTCACCATGACGGCGTAGTGCGGCTCGGGCTCGGTGAAGGCGTCGTAGAGGAGCTTCATCTTCTCCTCGGTGATGTCGATGAGCTGCGACGACTCGGGCTGCGACGGCCCGACGGAGAGGTGCCGGCCGTGCGAGAGCTTGTTGAGGGCGACGAGGTACTTCCCGTCGGGGCTGACGGTGTCCCCTTCGGCGGCGCAGAGGTGGCCGATGGAGTACGAGACCGGGATCTTGTCGACGACCTCCCAGGTCCCGAGCTTCCACTTCGCGACCGCCGAGTCGACGAAGAGCGAGGTGTAGGCGTATCCGTCGGGCCCGAACTGCGTGTGGAGCGGGCCGAGGCCGACGGGGACCTCGGCGTCCTTGATCGACTCGTACTTCAGGACGGGGATCCCGTCCTCCTCGCCCGAGAAGTCCTTGTTCCGGATCGCGGTGAGGACCTTCTCGAAGTTGAAGGCGGTCGTGACGCCCTGGAGCTTGCCGGAGCCGATGACGTACTTGCCGTCGGGCGAGACGTCGACGCCGTGGGGCGACTTGCCGCACGGCATGAGGTAGATCAGGCCCGGGACCTTCTTCGGGTCGAGCACCTTCACGCCGCCCATCAGGTCGCCCTTCCCCTCGGCGACCGCCTTCTCGGCGGCCCTCCAGTCGACGGCGGCGATGTAGTCGCGGTCGGCCTGCGAGGCCGTCACCTCGAGCTTCCCGGTGGCCCGCTCGGAGTTGTAGCAGGTCCAGAACATCCACCCCTCGGAGACCTTCTTGCCGGCGTCGCCGAGGTCCCAGTCGAAGGGGGGCGTGACGATCTCCCATCCGAGCGACATCTCGCCCGACTTCGGGTCGATACGGATCGCCGCGAGGATGCCCTTGTAGTCGGAGGCGTACCTGTCGATCCCGACGGCGTTCGATTTCGGGATCGGGGCGGAGAACCGCGAGCCCATCATGGCGTACTCGGTGTTCGGCGTGACGTAGGCGCCGGAGTGGTTGCCGGAGACGTTCGCGACCGGCCCGAAGATCTGCTTCGTCTTGAAGTCGCGCAGGTCGATCCGCGCGATCCGGCCGTTCATGTCGTTGATGAACAGCCAGCGGCCGTCGTAGTCGCCTGCCGTCTCCGACGGGGCCGGGTGGTGCGCGTCGCCCCAGCTGAGGCCGCCGAGCATCGCCCTCGTCTCGTCGTCGAAGCCGTAGCCGGTGGCGGGGTAGGGGGTGAAGACGGGGATCGTCGAGAGGTGCCGCATCGAGGGGACGCCGTAGACGTAGACCTGCCCCGAGTGCCCGCCGGAGGAGAAGAGGTAGTACTCGTCGAGGTCGCCCGGGGCGACGTAGGTCTTCTGGGCCGCGACCGCGATGTCGGACGCCGCCGCGGGCGCGGACCGCCGGCCCTTAGGCGCCGACGGGGCGCAGCGCCCCGCGAGGACGCCGGCCGCGACGATCAGCCCGAGCGCGCCCCACGTCAGGGCGCTCTTCCTTCTTTCGGTCATCTCTTCCCCTCCTTGCTCCCTCTGCGCCGCCGGCCCGGCCGGCGACGGTCTCGGATCCGCGGCGGTCAACGGGCGGCGGCCGAGGCCGCCTTCTGCTTCTGGTGCTCGGCGAAGGCCTCGCGCAGCTTCTGGATGGCGATTTCCTTCTCCGCGTCCGTCAGGACGATCTGGCGCGAGAGGACGACGGACATCGTCCCGGTCGGGTTCTTCAGGAAGTCGTCGACCGTCTTGCCGAAGCGGCTCTGGGTGTCCTCGACGGCCGTCGAGAGGTCGGGCCCGACCTGGGCCGCGCTCCTGACGCCGAGCGCGGAGACCGAGTGGCAGACGAAGCAGCCCGTCTTCACGAACCAGGCCCCCGGGCCGTGCTTCATCCGGTCCTCCTCGGCGATCTCCTCGGGGGTCTGGGGGTCGGTCCGCGCGACGCCGGGGCGGTAGCTGACCGGCACGGGGGCGCGCCGCCACGAGAGGACGAGCGCGGCGATCGCCTGCGCCTCCTTCGTCCCGAAGCCGAAGTTCGGCATCACCGTGTCGGGGACGACCTCCTTCGGGTTCTTCAGGTGGGCCACGTGCCAGGCGTAGGCCGTCTTCTGTCCGCCGAGGCGGCTCATGTCGTACTGCTCGGGGGCCTTGTCGCCGACGTACGTGAGGTCCGGGCCGATCGTCCCGCCCCGGCCGTTCACGACGTGGCAGGCGCGGCACCCCTTCTCGTTCACGAGCCTCTTGGCGAGGTTGATCAGGCCGGCGCCCTTCGTCTCGCGGTCGTAGCGGTGGCAGACGTTGCAGTTCATCTGCATCAGGGCGCCCTTGTCGTCGCCCTGGAGCGAGTAGGCCTCGCCCATCGCCGCGCCGAGGACCGGCTCCTCCCAGAACGCGACTGGGCCGTGGGCCGCGTCGGAGTCGACGGCCCAGCCCTGCCCGCCGTGGCACGCCGTGCAGCCGTACTGCTCCACGGGGTGCGCCTTCAGCGGCTCGGCCGGGTGGGTCCTCCACGGGTGCTCCGCGCCCTCGAAGCCCTTCCAGAGGATCCCCTGGTGGCAGGTGACGCACCGGTCGGCGCGGCCGAGGTCCTTCACCCAGATCTGGGTCGTCCCCCGCGGGATCGAGGCGGCCTTCTCGGCGCCGTACTTCTCGGCGACCATGCCCCGGAACTCGGCCTGGTACCAGCGCCAGTCCTTCCGGTGGTCCGTCACGGCGAAGACGACCGTCGAGACGACGAGGAGGACGCCGATGGCGGCGAGGACCGGGCGGTCCTTGCCGGGGTAGGGCGAGCTCGTGCGCTGCTCCATCTTCAGATCCTCGTCGGGAGCTCGGGCCACGCTTCCCAAGGCCAGTAGAAGTGCCAGTAGGGGCCTCGGAGGAAGGTCCCGACGATGGTGAACGCGAGGACGACGAGGACGAGGAGGAGGAAGACGAGGTTCTGCCTCCTGCGCGAGGCGTGGAACCAGACCCCCGCGGCGGAGGCCGGGCTCCGGTCGAGCCAGGGCCAGACGGTGAGGAGGCCGAGGAGGATCCCCGGGAGGATCACGCCCCCGAGGAAGGCGCCGTTGATCGTGAACGACCCGAGCCGGATCGTCGTGTCGGTGACGATCTCCTGGAGCCAGAGGAAGTACCACGGCGCCTTGGCCGGATTGGGCGTGATCATCGGGTTCGCGGCTTCCTCGAGGGGCGACGGGATCAGGCAGGCGAGGATGCTCACGACGGCGAAGGACCCGAGGACGACGATCGCGATCCGCCTCACGAGGTCGTTGACGGAGTTGACCGTCGTGTCGGCCGCCTCGAGCGTGACGGCCCGCACCGAGGGCGCTTGCCCGCGCGCGACGCCGAGGAGGGAGTACGTCTTCGTCCGCGCGGGGGGCGTCTCGCGCAGCTCCCTCTCCAGCTTCCGGCCGTCCGCCTTCGCGAGGCCGCCGTCCTTCCGCACGCGCCACATGTGCCAGGCGAAGAGCGCGCCGAGGCCCGCGGGCAGGAAGATGACGTGGAGGACGTAGAAGCGGATGAGCGTCGCCTGGTCGATCGTCCGGCCGCCGAGGAGGAGCTCGCGCATCCTCGGGCCGACGAGCGGCACGGAGCTCGCGATGTTCGTCCCGACCGTGACGGCCCAGTAGGCGAGCTGGTCCCACGGGAGGAGGTAGCCCGTGAACGAGAGGAAGAGGGTGACGACGATCATCGCGACGCCGAGGACCCAGTTCCACTCGCGCCTCTGGCCGCGTCCCGTGCCGTTCTTGTAGGCCCCCGTCAGGAAGACCCTGACGAGGTGGAGGAAGACCACGGCGACCATCAGGTGCGCGGAGATCCGGTGGACGGCGCGGATCCAGGAGCCGAACGTGACGACGAACTCGATGTCCTTCACCGAGCCGTAGGCCCGCTCGACGGACGGGACGTAGAGGAGGAGGAGCGGCAGGCCCGAGAGGACGAGGAGGAGGAAGAGGGCCGCGGAGGCCGTGCCGAGCCAGAAGGAGTAGCTCCAGTCGAGGGACGGCTTGTAGGCCTTCGCCGGGAACCAGTGGAGGACGAAATTGGAGACGACGGCGTCCCCGGCCTCGCGGTCGGAGCGGGGGCGGAAGCTCCAGAGGGGCTTCGGGTGGACGCCGGGGGCGGACGGGGCGGGGGCCTCGGGCTTCGCGCTCACGTCCCGGCCCTCACGCGATCGTCAGCCGGAAGTCGTGGGCGACTTCCCGCGCGAGGTCGACGACGAGCTGCCCGTCGTCGGCGGCGACGGAGAGCTCGTACCACGCGAGCGGCTTCGGGGCGGGACCCGACTCGTTCGTCCCGTCGCCGGTGTACTTCGAGCCGTGGCAGGGGCAGAGAAAGCGGTGCGTGAGCCTCAGCGGCTTTCCCTCGACGGGCTTCTCCTCGACGCGCGAGAGCGCCTCGGCGCGGACGGTGCAGCCGAGGTGCGTGCAGACCGCCGAGATCGCGTGGAACGTCTTCCCGTCGCGGAAGACGAAGAGCCGCTGGTCGGGGAGGAACTTCATCCCGTCGGGGAAGTCCGCCGGCGCGCCGAGCTTCACCGTCGTCGGCGCGTCGTACGAGACGTTCGGGACGAGCGAGCGGAGCGACGCCCCGGCCTGCCCGACGAGGGCGACGACGCCGGCGCCGATCCCGGCCTTCATCAGGAACTCGCGCCGGCTGTTCGAGGCGGCGTCGGGGGCGGGAGCCCCGGGCGGGGCGTCGGGGTTCGTCGTCATCGCGTGACCTCGCTGGTGATCGGAACGAGGCGTTCCGTGATCGTGAAGCGCTCCATCGTCATGGCGTCGGTGGGGCAGCGGACGGCGCAGAGGCCGCACCGGATGCAGCGGTCGTCGTCCTTGACCATCGCGGAGAGCGGCAGGCCGTTCCCCTCCGCCCGTTCCGCGAGGAGCGCCCGCTCGTCGTCCGGCAGCTCGAGCTCCTCGTAAGGGACGATGGCGAGGCAGTACTCGGGGCAGACGTCGACGCAGCGGCTGCAGAGGACGCACTTCTCCGGGTCGTAGATCGTCTGGACGTGGCAGACGAGGCAGCGGGCGGCCTGCCGGCGCGCCTCTTCCTCGCCGTAACCCGTCTCGACCTCGGCGATGCCGGTCCGGCGGCCGACGTCGATCGTCGGGGGGGCGGCGCGGTCCTCGAGCTCGAAGCCGGCGATCGTCCGGTAGGTCGGCGTGAAGAGCTTCTCGACCTCGAGCCGCGTCTCGAGCGCGACTCCCCGGGCGGCGCGCTCGGAGAGGTGCTCGTGGATCGAGCGCGCCGCCTTCTTCCCGTTCGCGACGGCCTCGATCAGGTTCCTCGGGCCGAAGGCGACGTCGCCCCCCGCGAAGACGCCGGGCGCCGACGTCGCGAGCGTCGCCGCGTCGACCCGGATCGTCCCGCCCGGGGTGAGCGCGACGCCGTCCTCGGGCTTGAGGAACGAGAGGTCGGGCCTCTGGCCGATCGCCAGGACGCACGCGTCGGCCGGGAGCGTCATCACGTCCGTGTCGTCGTAGCGGGGCGCGAATCGCCCGTTCTCGTCGAAGACGGAGAGGACCTTCCGGAGCTCGACGGCCTCGAGTCGTGACGTCCCGAGGAAGCGCTTCGGGCCGCGGCGGGGGAGGAAGGCGACGCCCTCGCGTTGCGCCTCCTCGAACTCCTCGTGCCCCTGCGTCGACCGGAGGACGGGCATCTCGTCGAAGGCCTCGAGGGAGACGATCGTCACCTCGGCGGCTCCGCCGCGGATCGCGGCGCGCGCCGAGTCGAGCGCCTCCTTGGCGCGGGCGTCGGCCGCGCCGGCGGCCTCGGCCAGCTGCTCGAGATCCTCCTCCTTGAAGACCCGGAGGGCGGTGCGGGCCGCGTCGAAGGCGACGAATCCGCCGCCGACGACGACGACCCGCCGGCCGAGGTCCAACCGGAAGCCGCGGTTGACGTTGAGGAGGTAGTCGACGGCCTTCACGACGCCGTCGAGCCCGACGCCCGGGGCGTCGAGGTCGCGCCCCTGGGAGACGCCGACCGAGAGGAAGACCGCCTCGAACCCGGAGCGCCTCAGCTCCGCGAGGCCGAAGGAGGAGGTGAGGCGCGTGCCCGTGCGGAGCGTGACGCCCAGGGCGAGGATCCGGTCGATCTCGGCCTTGATGAGCGTCCGCGGGAGGCGGTACTCGGGGATTCCGAACCGCATCATGCCGCCCGGCTCGCCGCCCGCCTCGAAGACGGTCACGTCGTAGCCGAGGAGCGCGAGGTCGTGCGCGGCGGAGAGGCCAGCCGGCCCGGCGCCGACGACCGCCACGCGGGTCTTCCCGCCCGGCTGCGCCGCTGCGGGAGCAGGGACGACGGGGAGGTGCCCGGCGTAGCGGTTCCCCTCGCCGACGAGCTCCCCGAAGAGGCGGTCCTGCGTCTGCGGACGGATCGACTCGACGCCGTACCGCTCCGTCACGAAACGCTTCAGGGCGCGGATGGAGACCGGGGCGTCGATGGCGCCGCGGCGGCAGGCGTCCTCGCACGGGGCCGCGCAGACGCGGCCGCAGACCGAGGCGAAGGGGTTCGGGGCGCGAGCGACGAGGAATGCCTCCTCGTCACGCCCCTCCGCGATGAGCTGGACGTAGCGGCCCGAGTCGGTCGCGACCGGGCAGCCCGCCTGGCACTTGACCTGCGCCCTCCAATCGGACAGCGACGGGATGCGGGCCCGGATCGGCATGTCGAGTCTCCCTGTGCGCGGGAGGATCGGCGCGTCCGGGCCTGCGCGGTATGACGCAGATCATGAGCGGCGGAGGAAAGGCGCGAGGGGAAGCGGCCTCGGCCGCCTCCCCTCGCGGGCGCTCAGTAGCGGAAGGAGAGGTTCGCGAAGACGTTCCGCCCCGGCTCCGGCACGCGGACGCCCGAGCGATAGGGGTCGCGCATGTAGGAGAGGTGCTGCGCGTAGAGCCTGTCGAAGACGTTCTCGATGCCGACGGTGAGGGCGAAGCTCCCGAACGAGTACCCGGCGCGGGCGCTCGCGATCCCCCAGCCCGGCGTCGCCGACTCCTGGAGGTCGGAGTCGACCTTCGTCTGCGCCGCGGCGAAGGCCCCCTCGAGCTCGACGAAGAGGCGCCCGTCGTCCCAGCGGACTCCGGCGCGACCGGAGAGCGGCGGCATCTCGGCGACGTCCGTCGAGAGGATGCCGAGGTCGGGCCTCGCGTCCTGTGTGCCGCGGACGTAGGAGACGGAGCCCGAGAGGAAGACGCGGTCCGTGACGGTCACGGACGCGCTCGCCTCTCCGCCGGAAAGGTGCGCCTCGACGTTCCGGTAGGTCTTCGCCGTCGCGTTCATGACGCCCGGGACCGTGTTCTTCCGCGCGACGTCGGAGAGGACGACGAGGCCGTCGACCCGGCTCGCGAAGGCGTTCGCCGTCACCTGCACGCGCCCCGCGCGCCAGGACGCCCCGACGTCGACCGCGGTGTTGCGCGAGGGGTCGAGGCCCGGGTTGCCGACCCAGTCGCTCCCCATCCGCTTCAGCGAGAACCACCGCTCTTCGGGCTCGGGGACGCGGGCGGCCGAGCCGACGCCGACCGAGAGCTCGAGCGGCGCGGACGCCTGCCAGCGGAGGCGCAGGCTCCCGCCGGGGAGCGAGTCGCTCGCCGAGGTGGCGCGCGTCCCGAGGTAGGCCCACGCGAGGTCCGTCGAGGCCTTCGCCTCGTCGACGCCGGAGGAGGCGCCGTCCCAGCGGACGCCCGCGGCGAGCGTGAGGCCGCGCGCGATCGGGAAGGCGCGCTCGGCGAAGAGGCCGAAGACGTCCGTCGAGGCGCCGGGGAGCGAGGCCTGCGGCTTGTACGCCGAGCCGGCCATCGCGGTCGTCGTGTCCCAGTACCGGCGGTACGCCTCGACGCCCGCGGTGACGCCGAAGGCCGTCGCCTCGAGCTTCCCTCCGAGCGTCCGCGAGAAGGCGTCGGTCCCCATCGACCAGCCGCGCGGCGCCGTCCCGGAGGAGGTGCGGTACTGGTCCGTCATCCAGTGGTCGACCTGCGTGTAGTAGGCGGAGAGCTTCGCGGCCGTCACGGCGCCCGACGGCTTCGCCTCCCACGTCAGGCCGATCCGGTCGGCGTCGTCCGTGATCGCGTCCATCTGGAGGTAGGGGTAATAGGTCCGGGAGGTGTCCTGGCGCGTGTAGGAGAGCGAGACGGCGTGCCCCTCGGCCGGGGCGAACGCGACGCGGCCCCAGGCGGTGCCGGCCCGGAAGGCGTCGGAGTCGACGGCGTCGGCGCGGTAGTTCGTGAGCTCCGTGAAGCGGCGGCCGCCGCCGTCGCGGAACGCCTGCGACTGCCGGTAGGAATAACCGGCCAGCGCCGAGAACGACTCGCCCGCCCACGACCCGACGACGGACGGGTTGACGTAGCCGAAGGCGCCGGCCGCCGCGTTCGCCGTCGCGTGGAGCCCCGGCTCCGGGCGGCGCGTGAGGATGTTGACGACGCCGCCCATGCTCCCCTGGCTCCTCACGTCGAACGGCCCCTTCGCGACCTCGACGCGGTCGATCTCGGCGAAGTCGACGTGGAACGACGGTGGGTCCATGTGGTTCGGGCAGGCGCCGTAGACGCGCTCCCCGTCGACGAGGACGTTCAGGTCGCGGCTCTGCGAGCCGCGCACGACGACGTCGTTCGCGATGCCCCCCTTGCGGAGCTTCCAGACGCCGGGGAGCTTCTCGAGCGCCTCGGCGGCGTCGCGGGCGGCGCTCTCGCGGATCCCCGACGCCTCGACGGCGTCGCTCGGGGCGGAAACGACCGTCACGGACTCGCGGAGGGCCGCGAGGCGGAGCGTCACGTCGAGGCTCCGCCGCTCTCCGGGCGAGAGCACGACGCCGTCGACGCGCATGGTCTCGAAGCCGGCGAGCTCGACGCGGAGAGACCAGGCGCCGGGTGCGAGCCCGCTCGCGAGGTAGAGCCCCCCGCTCGCGGAGGCGACGGTCGCGGCGCGGGAGGCGCCGGGAGAGGAGGGGAGGACGGTGACGCGGGCCCCCGGGAGGGCGCTCCCGTCTGCGGCGCGGACCGCGCCCGAGAGCGTCGCGGGGGCCGGCTCCGACGCGAGGCCGGGGCCCGCGAGGAGGGCGAGGAGAAGACAGGTCGGCAGCTTCATGGCAGCTCCATCGGCGAACGACGAACGGACCCCGCGCGGCCCGCCGGGGCGGACGCGGGACGCCGGGCAGGGAGGGACGAGCCCGGACCGTCAGCGGAAGGCGAGGAAGCCGCGGGGCGGGGGCGTGGAAGGCGCGGGCGCGCGCGTTGCGGCGCCTTCGACCGGAAGGAGGCGGGCCGACCGGCACGCGGCCGGCTCGGTCGGCGGCATGGCCCCTCCCGGGAGCGCGGTGTCGAAGGCGCCGGAGGGGAGCTGGACGTCGGCGCCGAGCGGCGCCTCGTCGCGGCAGCCCGACCAGGAGGGGGCGTCGGACGGGGCGTCGTCCTCGCCGCCGTGGCAGAGGCCCGCCTCGCAGCACGCCATCTTCACGGGGCAGTGGCAGGCGTGCGGGGCGCGCGAGGGAGACGGGACGCGCGCAAGGGCGGCGAGCGGAGCGAGCAGCGTCGCCGCGAGCGCGGCGAGGAGAGCGCCGGCGAGGCGCCGCGTCCTGCTCTTCTCCATGACGGTCCCCTTCTAGGCCTCGTGAGCCGCGCGGAGTATGACGCCCGTCAGCCGCCGGGCGCCTTCGGCGGCCCGCGCGCCGCGTCAGCCCGCGCCGACGCAGGCGAAGGAGGAGCGGACGGCTCGCCGGTCGGAGGCGCGGACGAAGAACCGGACGCCCCAGCCCCATCTCTCCTCGCCTCTCGAACGCCGCACGACGAGGCGGCAGTCCCAGCCGGACGCCTCGCCGGCGGTCGCCGGGCGGCAGCCCGTCTCGATCCAGTTCTTCCCGGAGCGCGCGGTCTGCTCGGAAAGGAAACCGGCCAGGTAGTCGCCGAGCGTCGCGTCGGAGGCGGAGGTCCCCGCGCCGACGCACGACGGTATGCCTGCGAGCGCGAGGTCCGCGTTCCGGAGCGCGAGGGCGACGACCTCCTTCGCCGCCGGGGGCGCAGCAGGGGCGGGCGAGGCCGGCGGCTCCGCGGCGAGGGCTGATCCCGCGGCGAGGGCCGCCGCGAGGAGGACGCGGGGCGGCGTCATCGCGGGAACGTCCCCCAGAAGAGGGCGATCCCCGGCCCGGGGTAGTGGTGGACGAACTCGGAGGGCGTCTGCGTGACGACCCGCGTGAGGCGGTTCGAGTAGTGCCAGATCGTCCCCGCCCGGTAGATGCCGACGTGCTTCCGCGGGACGTTGTCGATCCGCTTCCGCCTCACGTCGACGTTCGACCGGTTCGTGACGAAGACGAGGCAGGACGTCGTCGCGAGGGTCTCCCACTCGCCGACGGACGGGCACATCGAGAAGAGCTGCTGGACGCGGATGCAGGCGCCGGGGGAGGAGCCGTTCCCCATCGTCCGGCAGGTCGCCCCGAACCCGAAGCCCATCACGTGGCTCGCGAAGTGGGCGCAGTGGTTGTCGTCGTCGTCGACGTACGCGTTCCCGCAGATCTCGCGGATGTGCTTCCCTCGAAAGGCGTCGAGGGCCGCCGCGTCGGGGACGGTGGTGAGGGTGGCGTTCGGGGGGGCGACGACGTTTCCCATGCCGCGTCTCCTCGGGAGGGAACGACGCGCTCCTCCGCCGCGTCGGGGCCGTTCGTCCCCCGCCGGCGGGGAGGCCGCCCGCGCGGCGCGGGGTCTCGAGACTTCGTTTCAGGAACGGAGGGAGGATAGCGCAGGGGCGGCGCCGGGACCGCTTCCCCGTGCCGTCCGGCGCCAAGGCCGGTCAGCGCGCCGCGGCGGCGGGGAGGAGCGCCTCGAGCGCCTCGGCCGTGACCCCCTCGTGCGAGTCGGCCCAGAGGACCTTCCCTGCGGAGAGGACGATCGCCTGCGGCGACTCGTGGCGGACGCCCGTCCGCGCCGCGACGGCGTTCGAGATCGGCCGCTGCTCGACGACGAGGACGACGTAGACGGGAGCCTCGGGGTAGCGCCGACGGAACTCGGCGACCTCCCGGTGGGCGGCCGTGCTGACGGGGCAGCGCGTCGAGTGCTTGAAGACGAGCGCCCACGGCTCCCCGAAGGCGCGCTCGAGCTCACGTTCGTCCTTCACCGGCTTCATCCCGACCTCCCGGGCTCTCGCTCCGCGCGGGACGGTAGCACGCGGGCCGCTTCCGGTCCGGGGCGACGATGCCGCGCCACGTCGCGTTCGGATGGACGGTCGGGAGCCGCTCCGGGAACGAGGATCGCGGGACGGGCCGTGCGCGCGACGCGCCCCCCGGCTCGTCCCGGTCCCCTCCCGCCTCTGACGGGCGATACTCCCGGGGTGAGCCTCCTCTACCGCGTCCTGGAGGAGACGTACCGGATCGTCCTCGACAGCGGCGTCTTCATCCTCGTCGGCTTCCTCCTCGCCGGGATCCTCCACGAGTTCGTCGACACGGCCCGGGTCGGGCGAGCCCTCGGCGAGAGGTCCCTGAAGGCGATCCTGAAGGCCGCTCTCGTCGGCGGTCCCCTTCCTCTCTGCTCGTGCGGCGTCCTCCCGATGGCGGTTGCCCTCCGGAAGAAGGGGGCGAGCCGCGAGGCGACCGTCTCGTTCCTGATCTCGACGCCGGAGACGGGCGAGGAGGCGATCCTCCTGACCTGGGGCCTCCTCGGGCCGGTGCTCGCGGTCGTCCGTCCCGTCATCGCCGTCGCGACCGCGGTCGTCGCCGGCCTTCTCTCGCTCGTCGCGGGGGGCGAGGACGACCCCGCGCGGCGCGGCGACGCCGAGGCCCCGGCGCCGCCGGAGCCGCGCTGCGAGGACGCCTCCTGCGAGGCGCAGGCGCCCGAGCCCGCGAAGGGGGCCGGCGCCGCGGAGCGGGCGAGGCGGGTCCTCCGCTACGGCTTCGTGACGATGGTCGACGACCTCGCCTTCTGGATGCTCCTCGCGTTCGTCGCGACGGGGCTCCTCGGGGCGCTCCTCCCGCCGGACTTCTTCGTGAGGTTCCTGCCGTGGCCGCTCGTGACGATGTCGCTGATGGCGCTCGTCGGGATCCCGATGTACGTCTGCGCGAGCGCCTCGACGCCGATCGCGGCGGCGATGGTCGCCAAGGGGCTCGACCCCGGCTCGGCGCTCGTCTTCATGCTGACCGGCCCGGCGACGAACGCCTCGACGATCGCCGTCGTCGCGCGGATGTTCGGTCGGCGCTTCGTGTCGATCTACCTCGGCGCGATCTTCGGCGTCGCGATCGCTTCGGGCCTCGCGCTGAACGCGGTCGTCGGCGCGGGCCTCCTCCCGGCGCCCGTCCCGCCGGCCTTCGAGGCGCGGGGGGCCTGGGCCCTCGTGAAGTTCCTCGGTGCGTTCGCCTTCCTCGCCCTGATGGCCTCCAGCTTCCAGCGGCGGGGCTTCCGCCCCGGCTGGAACGAGCTGAAGGAGCACGGGCGGGCGCTCGCCGCGCTCGTGAGGACCTGGGCGCCGCGCCGGTACCCGCGCCGCGCCGTCGCCGCGGCCGCGGCCGTCCTCCTCGCCCTCCTCTGGGCCCGGACGGCGTTCCTCGTCGTCGGCCCGGGAGAGACCGGCCTCGTGCGGACGCTCGGGAAGGTGACCGCCGCGGACCTCGGCCCGGGCCTCCACGTCGTCCCGCCGTTCCCGATCGGGGCGGCCGAGGCCGTCGCGACCGGTCGGGTCCGCTCCGTCGAGATCGGCTTCCGCTACCGCGCAGCGGCCCTCTCCTCCGCTCCTCTCACCTCGAGGCTCTTCGTCCCGGCGCAGACGTCGCGGCTCCCCGAGGAGGCCCAGCTCCTGACGGGGGACGAGAACGTCATCGAGGTCGCGGCGGTCGTCCTCTATCGCGTCGCCGACCCGGCGCTCTTCCGCTTCGGGACCGACAGCGCCGAGGCGGCCTTCCGCGACCTCGCCCGCTCCTTCCTCGTCGAGGAGGTCGCGCGGACGCCGATCGACGGCGTCTACACGGAACGGCGCGGCGAGGTGGAGCGGAAGGTCCTCGAGGCGCTCCGGTCGTCGCCCGTCCTCGCAGAGACGGGCCTTTCCCCGGTCGACCTGAGGCTCCTCTACGTCCACGCCCCGGACGACGTCCACGGCGCCTTCCGCGACATCGCCTCGGCCGCCGAGGACCGGACGACGGCCCGCAACAAGGCGCAGGTCGAGGCCGAGGGCTCCCTCGGACAGGCGCGAGGCGAGGCGGCGAGGACGCTCGCCTCGGCGGAGTCGGAGCGGACGCGCCTCGTCGAGCACGCGCGCGGCGACGCGGCCGCCTTCGTCGCGCTCGCCCGCGAGGTCGCGGCCGCGCCCGGCCCGAGCCGGACGCGCCTGAAGCTCGAAGCGCTCGAGAAGGTGCTCCCCGGCGTCCCGAAGCTGATCCGCCCCGATCCGCGGCGCGCCCCCGGCTTCGAGCTCTGGGTGACGCCCGAACGGGCGGCGCCGCTTCCGGCCCCGCCCGGCCTCGCCGGCTTCACGAACCCGGTCCCGACCCCGCCCCCCGGCGTCCCTACCGCCGAGCGCTGACGAGGAGACGATGGAAGAAGCGCAAGAGACCCCGACCCCCTCCCTCGCGAAGCGGCTCCTCCCGGCGACGGGGGGCCTCGCGCTCCTCCTCGTCCTCGCCCGGGTCCCGTTCGTCGTCGGCGCGACCGAGTTCGCCGTGAGGACGCGCTTCGGGCGCCCCGTCGCCGTCGTGACCGAGCCCGGGCTCTCGGCGCGGGTCCCGCTCGTCGACGACGTGGCGCGGATCGACGCGCGCCTCCTCTACTTCGACGCGCCGGCCGCCGAGTTCCTGACGAACGACAAGAAGAACATCGTCGTCGCGCCCTTCGTCCTCTGGCGCGTCGCCGACCCGCTCCGCTTCCTCCAGACGCTCGTGACGCGCGAGAGCGCCGAGGCGCGCCTCGCCGACCTCGTCGCCTCCGAGACGGGCGCGGCGCTCGGCGCCGTCCCGTTCACGCGCCTCGTCTCGGCGACGGCGGGCGAGGCCGACCTCGCCGGGGTCGTCGCGGGGATCGGCGAGCGCGTCCGCCGCCGCGCCCTGGCCGACTACGGAGTGAAGGTCGTCGACGTGAGGCTGAAGAGGATCGCCTTCCCCGAGCAGAACCTCCTCTCCGTCTTCGGGCGGATGCGCTCGGAGCGCGAGCGGATCGCGCGGCGATTCCGGTCGGAGGGGGAGGAGGCCGCGCTGAAGATCCGGGCCGAGGCCGACAAGGAGCGGACGCGCCTCCTCGCCGAGGCCTACCGGAAGGCGGAGGAGGAGAAGGGGGCCGGAGAGGCGGAGGCAGCCCGGATCTACGCGAAGGCGACGAGCCAGGACCCCGATCTCTACCGCTTCCTCCGGACGCTGCGGGCCTACGAGAAGATCCTCGACGAGAAGACGACGCTCGTCCTCCCGGGCGACTCCGACGTCCTCCGGATCCTGACGGACGGCGCCTCGTCGCCGCCGCCGCGGAAGGGGCCGAATTGAGCTCCCGGGCGCGGCAGGCCGCGCTCGTCGCCGCCGGGGCGGCCGCCCTCTTATGGCTCCTCTCGGGGGTCGTCGCGCTCCGGACCTCCCAGCAGGGCGTCGTCCTCCGCTTCGGCGCGCCGCGCCCGATCCCGCTCGGCCCCGGCATCCACTGGGTCCCCCGCGGGATCGACCGCGTCGTGAAGGTCGAGGTGACGCGGACGGAGACCGTGCCGATCGGCTTCCGGGCCGAGGAGGGACGGCGGGCCTCCACGCTCGCCGCGGACGAGGGGCAGTGGATGACGGGCGACACGAACGTCCTGGCGCTCCAGCTCGCCGTCCAGTACCGGATCGCCCGCCCCGTCGAGTGGGTCGCGAGCGGGGGAGACGCACCGGAGCTCGTCCGGCGGGCGGCGGAGTCGGCCGTGGCGGGGGCGCTCGGTACGCTCGGGGTCGACGAGGCGCTCACGGGAGGCCGGCTCCGGCTCGTGGAGGAGGTCCGCCGCGGCGCGCAGGGGCTCCTCGACTCGTGGAGGTGCGGCGTCGACGTCGTCTCGGTCGCCCTCCGCTCGGTCGACCCGCCGGCCCCCGTCGTCGCGGCGTTCCAGGACGTGCAGAACGCCAAGAGCGACCGCGAGCGCTTCGTCAACGAGGCGGAGAGCTACGCGAACGAGACGCTCCCGAGGGCGCGCGGCGAGGCGGACGCCCTCCTCTCGGCCGCGGCGAGCCAGCGGCTGAAGCGGGTCGAGGAGGCGCGGGGAGACGCCGCGCGCTTCGACGCGCTCCGCCGGGAGGCGAGCCTGGCTCCCGGGCCGCTCCGCGCGAGGCTCTACCTCGAGACGCTCGAGGAGGTCCTCCCGCGGATGCGCGTCTACGTCGTCGACGGTGGCACGCGCCTCCGCCTCGTCCGGCCGGCGGCGCCGCCGCCTATCCCCTGAGGAGGAGGGCCGGGGAGGCGGTCAGGGCGCGTTCGTGCCGTCCTTCCCGAGCGCCGTCAGCCCGGACAGGCCGCCGAGCCCCATCGTCTCGACCGCGCTCGACGGGACGATGACCATGGAGCCCTTCTCCTTGATCGCCTCGTAGAGCATGTTCATGGCCCGAAGGTGGAGGGCGAGGGGCTTGCCCTCGTAGGCGTCTCCCGCCTTCACGAAGCGCTCGGAGATCTCGGTCTCGGCCGTGCCGAGGATGATGCGGGCCTGGCGCTCCCGCTCGGCCTGCGCCTGGCGGCTCATCGCGTCCTCGAGGTCGGCCGGGATCTTCACGTCCCGGATCTCGACGGAGTTGACGGTGATCCCCCACGGGTTCGTCTTCTCGTCGAGGATCTTCTGCAGCTCCTTTCCGAGCTGGTCGCGCTCCGTGATCATCTCGGCCAGCTCGTGCTTTCCGATCGATTCCCGGAGCGCCGTCTGCGCGCCGAACAGGACGGCGTCGACGTAGTCCGAGACCTCGAGGACCGACTTCTTGGCGTCCCAGACCGTCCAGAAGACGATCGCGTCGACGTTCACCGGAACGGTGTCGCGCGTGAGCGCCGACTCGGCGGTCACGTCGGAGACGCGGACGCGCTGGTCGACGAGGTGCGAGACGACGTCGACGACGGGTATCACGGCGAAGAGACCGGGCCCCTTGGGGCCCTGGAACTTCCCGAAGCGGAGGACGACGGCGCGCTCCCACTGTCTCGCGACCTTCAGCGAGAAGAGGAGGTAGAAGGCGACGACGAGGCCGCAGGCGAAGGGGACGGGGGAGCCCGAGAGCCCGGCGGCGGCGCCGGAGGCCGCGAGGAGGAGGAAGAACGCGAGGAGGCCGATCTCCGAGACGGTACGGCGGGCGTCGGCGGCTCTCTCCCGCTCCCGCTGCTTCTTCTCGGCCTTCGACTCGAGGGGGCTCTTTCCCGCCTCCTCCTCGCGCTCGGCGGCCTTCTTCTTCGCCACCGCGGCGGCGATGCCAGGGATCATGGCCTACCTCCTTCTCGGGCCGGCCGTGCGCGCGGCGACGGCTTCGGCCACCTCGTCGACCCGGAATCCGTGGGAGCCCGCCTTCGCGAGGAGCTCGTCGACGAGCCTCTCGAGGGCCTTCCGCCGCTCGGCGGCGCCGCCCGGGGCGCTCCGCTCGGCGACGAACGTCCCCGTCCCCTGCTGCGTCTCGACGATCCCGCGGATCTCCATCTCGCGGTAGGCCTTCGCGACGGTGTTCAGGTTGACGGAGAGGTCGACGGCGAGCTGTCTCACCGTCGGGAGCTGCGTCCCCGGGGCGAGGCGCCCGTCGGCGACCGCCAGGAGGACCTGGTCGATGACCTGCCGGTAGAACGGCACGCCGGCGGCGGCGTCGAGGCGGAAGGGGACGGGGTCGTCCTTCATTCTCTATTGTCCTATTCCACTAGGACAATGGGAATATGGGCCGTCTCCCTCGGTCCGTCAAGGGAGCCGCCGGCCGGCGGGCGCGGTATAGGATGCCGGCATGCCCGCAGATCTCGAGGGGTTCGAGGGGTTCGACGGCATCGAGCTCCTGCAGAAGCTGCCGCTCTTCCGCGACCTGAACCACGGCGAGACGATCCGTCTCGCCTCGATCTGCGCCACGGAGCGCCGGAGCGCAGGGTCGGTCCTCGTGCACGAGAACGCCCTCGGCGAGCACCTCTTCGTCGTCCGGACGGGCCGGGTCTCGGTCGACAAGGGGGAGGGCGCCGCACGGCTCCACCTCGGGGTCATGGGGCCCGGCGAGCTCTTCGGAGAGATGGCGCTCGTCGACGACGTCCTCACGCAGGCGACGGTCACGGCGCTCGAAGACGTGGAGCTCCTCGTGGTCCCGCGCTCGAGGCTCGACGCCCTCCTCGCCGCCGACGCCGTCCTCGCGCTGAAGGTGTACCGCTCGTTCTGCCGCGCGCTGTCCCGGAAGATCCGCGAGCTCCAGAAGCTGATCGGGCCCGAGAAGGGGCTCGAGATGGAGAAGGCGTGATGGACGCGACGACCCTCGACCGGCTCCTCGCGGCCGCGGCCAAGAGCGGCGCGAGCGACCTCCACCTGAAGGCCGGGGCCCAGCCCGCCGTCCGCATGGCGGGCGTCCTCACGGCGGTGAGGACGCCCGCCCTCGCGCGGGACGACATGGAGCGGATCGTCGCCCGGCTCGTCTCGCAGCGCCCCGACGCGCCGCCGCCCGCCGCCGTCCGCGAGCTCGACACCTCGTACGCCATCGAGGGGGTGGCGCGCTTCCGCGTCGCGATCTACCGCTCGAAGGGGGACCTCGCCGCGGTCCTCCGGGTCATCCCGTTCCGGGTCCCGTCGTTCGCCGAGCTCGGCCTCCCGCCCGTCGTGGAGAGGATCGCCGCCGAGCCGCGCGGCCTCGTCCTCGTCACGGGGATCACCGGGAGCGGCAAGACCTCGACGCTCGCCGCGATCGTCGACTGGATCAACGAGCGCGAGGCGCGGCACATCCTGACGATCGAGGACCCGATCGAGTACCTCCATTCCGACCGGAGGTCGCGCGTCTCGCAGCGCGAGGTCGGGATGGACACGGCGGGCTTCGCCGCCGCGCTCCGGGCCGGGATGCGGCAGGACCCCGACGTCGTCCTCGTCGGAGAGCTGCGCGACCTCGAGACGATCGACACGGCGCTGAAGGCGGCCGAGACGGGCCACCTCGTCCTCGCCACGCTCCACACGCAGGACGCGCCGAGGACGATCGACCGGATCATCGGGATGTTCCCCGCGGAGGCCGAGGGGAGCGTGCGGATGCGCCTCGCCGAGGCGCTTCGCGCGGTGATCTGCCAGCGCCTCGTGCCGGCCGCCACGGGTCCGGGGCGCGTCCTCGCGGCCGAGGTCCTCGTGAACACGCTCGCCGTCCAGACGATGATCCGCGAGCCGGAGAAGATGGCGGGCCTGAAGGACTACATCGAGCGCGGGGGCGAGGTCTACGGGACGCAGTCGTTCGACCAGCACCTCGTCGCGCTCCACCGCGAGGGGAAGGTCACGATGGAGGTGGCCCTCGCCGCCGCGTCGAGCCCGTCCGAGCTGCAGCGGGCGATGATGCTCGAAGGGTGAGCGGGACGGGGCGGGCGGGACGGCCCGGCCCCGCCCGCCCCCGGGACGTCAGCCCTGGTAGGCCTTCCGGATGTTCGGGATCAGGTACTCCTGGAAGGCGCGGTCGAGGTCGTAGCGGGGCGCGAGGCCCCAGTCCTTCCGGGCGGCCGAGTCGTCGACGTCGGCGGGCCAGGAGTCGACGATCCCCTGCCTCTTCGCGTCGACCTTCGTCGTGATCTCGGCGCCGGGGAAGGCCTTCTCGACGATCGCCTGGACCTCGGCCGCCGACGGCGCGAAGGCGCCGATGTTGTAGACGGTCCTCGTCAGCCTCTCGCGGGGCGCCGAGGCGAGCTGCAGGAACGCGTCGACGGCGTCGGGCATCGCCATGAAGGGGATCCGGGCGTCGGGCCTCACGAAGCACGGATAGGGCTTCCCCTGGGCGGCGGCGTGGATCATCTCGGGGGCGAAGTCCGAGGTGCCGCCGGACGGGACGGTGAAGGCCGAGATGAGGCCGGGGAAGCGGATCGAGCGGAAGTCGACCTTCCCCGAGAGCGTCTCCGGCGCGAGCTGCTTGTAGTGGCGGGCGTAGTAGCGGCCGAGCTGCTCGCAGTAGAGCTTGTTGCAGCCGTACATCGTCGTCGGGTTCGTGTAGTCGTCCTCCTTCACCCGGCCGGCCTTCGCCTTCACGTCGAGGCCCGGCATGCCGTAGGCGGCGATGGAGGAGGGGTACATGAAGACGACGGGGCGCCCGTGCGACTCGCCCTGCTTCTGGGCGAACTCGAGCATCGCCATCGTCCCTT
>JBDIBE010000007.1:0-22000 GCA_039812785.1 Thermoanaerobaculia bacterium
GAAGGTCGCCCCGCGGCCCGGCGCGCCCTCGGCGTGGACCATGCCCCCGTGCCGGCTCAGGATCCGCCGGACGAGGGCCAGCCCGACGCCCGTGCCGCCGAACTCGGACGCCGAGTGAAGGCGCTGGAAGACCTGGAAGAGCTTGTCGGCATAGGCCATGTCGAAGCCGACCCCGTTGTCCCGCACCCGGTAGACGTTGCGGCCCGCCTCGACCGCTCCGTCGACCTCGACGACGGGCTTCTCGACCGAGGCCGAGAACTTCACGGCGTTCCCGATGAGGTTCGCCCAGACCTGCCGCAGGAGGCCCGGGTCGCCCTGGGCGGGCGGCAGGTCCGACAGGCGAAGCTCCACGCGCTCGCCCGAGGCGACCGACTGGCGCGCTTCCGCGAAGGCCTCCCGGGCGAGCCCCGTCATGTCGACGTGCCTCCGCCGCATCTCGGCCCTTGCGGAGCGCGAGAAGGCGAGGAGGTCGTCGATGAGATGACCCATCCGGCGCGCGCCGGCGCTCACGACCCCGAGGAGGCGCCGCCCTTCGTCGTCGAGCCGCTCGCCCTGCTCCTCCGTGAGGATCCGGGCGAAGCCGTCGATGGCCCGGAGCGGCGCGCGCAGGTCGTGGGAGACCGAATACGAGAACGCCTCGAGCTCCCGGTTCGCTTCGGTCAGGAGCTCCGTCCGGCGCGCCACGCGCCGTTCCAGCTCGGCGTTCAGGTCGACGAGCCGCTCCTCGGCCCCCTTGCGCTCCGACACGTCGAGGGCCATGACGATGTGAGTCGACGGAGGCTCGCCCGGCGCCCACATCGGCGAGACGGACGCCGTCACCCAGACGATCGAGCCGTCGCCTCTCCGGAAGCGCAGGTCGACCGTCTCGTCGAAGCGCTGGCCCTCCAGGATCGACCGCAGGAGCTCCCGGTCGCGATCCCGGTCGTCCGGATGCGTCAGGTCCCCGAACGAGGCCCCCTCGAGCTCCTCGCGACGGCCGCCCGCGATCTCGGCGAAGCGCTCGTTCATCCGCAGGAGCCGTCCGGTCGTGGTCTCCACGTGCGCGACCCCGACCGTCCGCTGCTCGAAGAGCGCCCGGAAAAGCCTCGCCCGCTCGCGGGCCGCCTCCTCCCGCTGGCGCTCTTCCGTCTGGTCCCGCACGACGAGGACGGCCCCGGAGACGGAGCCGTCCGCGCCGTGGATCGGCGCGACGCTCCCGATGACGGGCCGCGGATCGCCCTCGCGCGGCACGAGGACGGTCCCTCTCTCGATCGACCGCGCCTCGCCCGTGCGGAGGACGTCGCCGACGGGATCGGCGTCCTCGGCGCCCGCCCTCTCCTCGCGGAGCCGCAGGACCCGCCGCACCGGCGCGCCTGCCGCCTCCGCCTCGAGCCATCCGGTCAGAGACTCGGCCACGCGGTTGAGGCGCGTGACGCGGGCCGCTTCGTCGGTCGCGACGACGCCGTCGCCGATGCCGTAGAGCGTCGCCCGCGACCGCTCCTCGCTCTCCCTCAGGCGGTCGGCGTCCCGCCTCCGGTGGAGGCGGTTCACCATGAGCAGGCCGAGGGCCACCGTCGCGGGCGGGTAGATGACGAGGACGGGAAGCCCGATCCCGGCGAGGATGCGCGCGCCCAGCTCCCAGGGGAGCGTCGCCGTCATTGCGAGCATCACGACGTGGACGGCGACGCCGAGCGCGTAGAGCTCCGTCGCCTGGAGGTCGGCGAGCGCCGCGCGCCGCCTCCGCCGCCAGAGGAGGCCGATGCCGCCGGACGACACGATCACGAGGACGCCCATGCGGGCCGCCACGCCGCCCTGCCAGAGCCGGAGCGCGGCCGTCATCGCCATCGCGACGACGGTCGGGATCGTCCCGAAGAAGAGGCCCGAGATGCAGAGGAGGATCGAGCGCGTGTCGAAGAGGACCTGCGCCTCGAGGGTCCACGACGAGAGCATGAGCGCGATGCCGAGCCCCCCGATCGCGACGCCGACCGCGACCTGCCGGAGCAGGCTTCCGTCCCCCCAGAATCGGGTCGTCGACAGGTCGTAGACCAGGGCCATCGCGAGGAGAAGGCTCGCGTTGTGGACGAGCGCGAGGAAGGCGCCGTCAGGCACTCACCCGCCCTCCGGCCGGGAGCGGACCACTCCGGCGCGGCGCCGCCTCGGCACGCTTCAGGCTCGATTCGGGCGCGCACCGGTCGTTCACGGCCACCCCTTCCGCTCGTTCGCCCCGCCCACCGTGGGATGCCGCGCCAGTGTAGCCCTTCTCCCGCCGGGAGGACGCGGCGGAGCGTGTTCGCAGGAGGTAGACTTTCCGCAGCTTCAGCCCCCGGACCGCACGACCGGTCCCGGGCGGGCCCCGATCCCCGGCGCCGCCGTCGGAGACGGGACGGACTCTCTCCCGGAAAGGAGATCCCCGATGCCCCATCCGCGCGCGCGCCGGAGCGCCTGAGGCCGAGAGGGTGCAGCTTCCCCGCGCCGCGGGCGCCACGACCCTGCGCGTCTCGGTCACCGACCGGTGCAACCTCCGGTGCGCCTACTGCATGCCGGAGGAGGGGATCCGGCTCCTGCCGCGGAGCGAGATCCCGCCGCTTTCGGAGATCGCCGAGGCCGTCGCCTGGCTCGTCCCGCGCTTCGGGGTCGACAGGGTGAAGGTGACGGGGGGCGAGCCGCTCGTGAGGGGCGGCGTCCCCGCGCTCGTCGCGAAGGTCGCGGCGATCCCCGGGGTCCGCGAGGTCTCCATGACGACGAACGGCACGCTCCTCGCCGCGAAGGCTGCGGAGCTCGCCTCGGCGGGCCTCGCGCGCGTCAACGTCTCTCTCGACACCCTCGACGCGGAGCGCTTCCGCGTGCTGACGAGGGGCGGGAGGGTCGAGGAGGTCCTCGAGGGGATCGACGCGGCCCTCGCGGCGGGCCTCCTGCCCCTCAAGCTCAACGCCGTCCTCCGGAAGAGCTCCTTCCGCGAGGACCTGCCGCCCCTCCTCGATCTCGCGGCGGAGAAGGGCGTCGAGATCCGCTTCATCGAGCTGATGCAGACGGGGACGGAGGCCGTTTGGGCCGCCGCCGAGCGCGTCACCGGCGACACCGTGCGCGCCTGGCTCGAGTCGGAGGGCGCCGGCCTCTCCCCGCTCCCCGGCCGCCCGAACGCCCCGGCGCGCCGGACGGCCGTCCGCTTCCGCGGCCGCGAGGCCGTCGCCGGCTGGATCGACCCGGTCAGCGACGCGTTCTGCGACGACTGCGACCGGCTCCGGCTCGACGCGCGCGGCCGGCTGCGGCGCTGCCTCATGGACGAGCAGCTCCTCCCGCTCGTCGAGCTCCTCCGCCGCGGCGGAGACGCCCTCGAGGAGGCCTCCTCCTACCTCGCGAGGAAGCAGCCGCCGGCCGCCATGAGGATCGGCTCGGCGATGTCCTCGATCGGCGGGTAGCTCAGGCCCCCGCGCGCCGCTCGAAGAAAGACGCCGCCTCGGCCACGGCGACCGTCACGAGGCTCCCCGCGAGCGTGTAGAACGGCCAGGCGAGCTTCGTCCCGAAGACGACGAAGACCATCGCGGCGACGCCCGCGACGAAGCCGGCTCCCGCGGCGCGCGGCGTCGTCTTCCCCCGCACCGCCAGGAGGAAGAGGCCGAGGAAGCCGCCGTACGTGAAGGAGGCGATCGAGAGGGCGAGCTCGACGACGGCCTGTCCCGTCCCGATGAACGCGAGAGCGGCCCCCGTCAGGAGGACGGCCCAGAAGAGGCTGACGCGGCGCGAGAGCCGGAGCTTCTCCTCCTCCGAGGCGCGGCGCCCGCGCTTCGTCGAGGCCCAGAGGTCGAAGACGGTCGCGCTCGAGATGGAGCTGATCGACCCCGAGATCGTCGACATCGCGGCCGCGAGGAGCCCCGCGATGATGAGCCCCGAGAAGCCGGGCGGGACCTGCTCCACGATGAACTTCGGGAAGACGGCGTCGGCCTTCATCTCCATCGGGCCGTAGAAGAGGAAGAGGAGCGTCCCGACCGAGAGGAAGAGGACGAACTGGAGGATGACGACGACGCCGCTCGCCACGAGGGCGCGCCGCCCGTCGCGGAGGGAGTCCGTCGCGAAGAGGCGCTGGACGATGATGTAGTCGGTGCCGTGCGAGGCCATCGAGAGGACGGCCCCGCCGACGATCGCCGTCAGGCCATGGTACGGCGACGTGAGGAAGCTCCCGTCCGTCTGGAAGACCGTCAGCTTCCCCGCGGCGGCCGCGGCCGCGAGCTTCGCGCCGAGCTCCGGGATCCTTGGGACGAGGACTACGACCGCTATGAGGCCGCCGAGGACGTAGATGCCGAGCTGGACGACGTCGGTCCAGATGACGGCCCTGACGCCGCCGACCTGGACGTAGACCACCGTGACGACGGCGGTCAGGAGGATGGCGACGAAGTAGAGCGTCGCGTCGGAGACGCCCGAGAAGAGGTTGTAGCCGCGGAAGATGATCGCCAGAGGGATCGCCGTCGCGTAGAGGCGGACGCCGTCCGCGAAGATGCGGGTCAGGATGAACGTCCCGGAGGCGAGGCGGCGCACGCCGACTCCGAAGCTCCTCTCGAGGAGGGCGTAGGAGGTCGTCAGCTCCCCCTCGAAGTAGCGCGGCAGGAGGAGCCAGGAGATGACGATCCTTCCGAGAAGATAGCCGAAGGAGAGCTCGAGGAAGCCCCAGGCCCCCTTCCAGGCCGTCCCCGGCACCGAGATGAACGTGAGGGCCGAGGTCTCCGTCGCGACGATCGACGCCGTCACGGCCCACCATCCGATCTTCCTCTCGGAGAGGAAGTAGTCCTTCGCGGAGGCCTGCCGGCCCCCCTTGGCGAGGCCGAAGGCGGCGATGCCCCCCATGTAGAGGACGACGACCGCCCAGTCGAGCGCGGAGAAGCCGGTCACTTCGCCTTCCCGCCCCGGTAGAAGCGGACGAAGGCCTTCTCGAGCGTCGCGAGCCCCTCCGGGACGTGCCCCTCGATCTCGTCGAGGAACGCCTCGAGCTTCTCCCTCACGTCGACGACCTCGACGACGACGGGGAGGTCCTCGGAGAGCCGCTCGATCTTGAACGTGTGGAGCCGGCTGTGGGCGCCGAAGCCCATCACGCCGCGGAGGACGGTCGCCCCCGCGAGGCCGCGCTCCTTCGCCTTCAGGACGAGCCACTCGTAGAGGAGCTTCCCCTCGTGCCGGTCGCTCTCGCCGACGAAGATCCGGAGGAGGGCGCCGTCTTCCGGGAGCGTCATCGTCACCTCCAGAGGAGCTGCGCCGCCGCCCGGCCGAGGGCGACGGCGAGGAGGCCGAGGGCGAGCTGCCCGCCGGCGTTCGCGGCGGCCGCGAGCGCCTCCCCGCCGCGGAGGAGGTTGAGCGTCTCGTTGCCGAAGGAGGAGAAGGTCGTGTAGCCGCCGAGGACGCCGACGAAGAGGAACGTCCGCGCGTTCCCCGACGGGACGCCGCGGCTTTCCGCGAGCTGCGCGAAGAGCCCGATGACGAAGCAGCCCGACACGTTGACGGCGAACGTCCCCCAGGGGAACGTCGCGCTCCGCGCGAAGGACTGGACGGCGCCCCCCGCAAGGTGGCGGAGCGAGGCGCCGATCCCGCCTCCGAGGAAGACGAGGGCGAGGGATCTCATCGGCCGGGGGAGCGTAGCACCGGCGCGCCGGCTGAATCCGTTCAGCGCCGCAGCGAGGCGACCCGGCTCACGTTCGCGGCGGCGAGGAGGAGTGCGAGGATCGCGCTCGTCAGCCTCACGGCCGGGTTCTCGACGATGAAGATCCCGACCATCAGCGCGAGGACGGGCGCGAGGTGGACGAGCGCCCACTTCGCGACGTAGCCGCCGAAGCTCGGCATCGCGACGCCGTCCGACTCGGCGATCGCCTTCACCATGAAGTTCGGGCCGTTGCCGATGTAGGTCATCGCGCCGCAGAAGACGGACCCGAGGCTGATCGAGACGAGGAAGGCCTCGCGCACCCCGGCGACGGCCGGCTCGCCGCCGAGCGCCTTCGCGAGCTCGAAGAAGGTGGCGTACGTCGGTGCGTTGTCGAGGACGGACGAGAGGCCGCCCGAGAAGAGGAAGAACGTCACGCGGTTCAGCGGCAGCTCCGGGGCCTTCTGCGCGAGGAACGTCAGCGCCGGAACCATCGTCAGGAAGATCCCGACGAAGAGCGCCGCGACCTCCTGGATCGGCCCCCACTCGAATCGGTTGTCCGTAAAGCGGGTCTTCCGGTCGCCGAGGAGGAAGGAGAGCGCCGCGGCCGTCAGCAGGACGATCTCGCGGAACGGAATCCAGGCCGCGACGGGCGCATGGCCCTCGCGGATCGCGTGCAGGTCGACCGACGGGACGAGGGCGACCGCCGCGACGATGACCCCGAGGAGGAGGACGCTCCCCTTCCCGTGGATCGCGAGGGGCCGGACCTCGGTCGCGTCGCGGACGAGGTCGGGGATCTCCTCCCGGCGCCACGCGGCGCTGTCGACCGCGTAGTAGGAGAGGAGGAGCATCCCGTTCACGAAGAGCCACTCGGGGAAGAGCTTCAGCGTCCAGAGGAACGGCACGCCGCGGAGGAGGCCGAGGAAGAGCGGCGGGTCGCCGAGCGGCGTGAGCAGGCCGCCGCAGTTCGCGATCACGAGGATCGTGAAGACGAGCGTGTGGACCTTGTGCTTCCGCTCGCGGTTCGTGTTGAGGAGCGGCCGGACGAGGAGCATCGCAGCCCCCGTCGTCCCGATGAGCGAGGCGAGGACGGCGCCCGCGGCGAGGAAGAGGGTGTTGTTGCGCGGCGTCGCCCGGATGTCGCCCGCCACGAAGACGCCCCCGCTCACGACGAACAGCGAGAAGAGGAGCGTGATGAACGAGGCGTACTCGACGACCGCGTGGATCACCTCGGCCTTCCCGCCGAGCGACCAGCACCAGGCGGCCATCGGGAGGCCCAGCGTGAGGGCGACGAGGAGCTGGAAGCGCCGCTTTTCCCAGAGGTGCCGGGTCGCCGGCATGAGCGGGAACGTCGCGATCGCGGCGAGGAGCGCCGCGAACGGCAGGAGTCCGTACCAGGGGACCGTCATCTCGACCTCGTGCCCGCGGGTGCGAGCGCCGGAGTATGCCCGGCGGCCCGCCGCGCGGGCCGCCGGGAGGTGGGGGCGCTACTTCAGGAGCGCGAGGAGGGAGCCGGCCGCGACCGCCGTGCCGATGACCCCGGCGACGTTCGGCCCCATGGCGTGCATGAGGAGGTAGTTGTCGGGGTCCTCCTCCTGGCCGACGTTGTGCGCCACGCGCGCCGCCATCGGGACGGCCGAGACGCCCGCGGCCCCGATGAGCGGGTTGACGGGAGTGCCCGGCAGGCGCGACATGAGCTTGCCGAGGAGGACGCCGCCCGCCGTCGAGACGGCGAACGCGACGCAGCCGAGGACGAGGATCTTGAGCGTCGCGGTGCGGAGGAACGAGTCGCCGTCCATCGTGACGCCGACGGAGAGGCCGAGGACGATCGTCACGAGGTTGATGAGCTCGTTCTGGGCCGCCCGGTTGAGCCGCTCCGTGACGCCGCACTCGCGGAGGAGGTTCCCGAACATCAGGAGCCCGATGAGCGACGTCGCCGCCGGGACGATGAGCGCGCAGATCACCGTCGCCGTGACGGGGAACGCGATCCGGAGCCATTTCGGGACGTCGAAGTTCGCCTCCATCCGGATCCTCCGCTCCGCCTTCGTCGTGAGGAGCCTCATGATCGGCGGCTGGATGAGCGGCACGAGCGCCATGTAGGAGTAGGCCGAGACGGCGATCGCGCCGAGGAGGTGCGGCGCGAGCTTGATCGTCAGGTAGATCGACGTCGGGCCGTCGGCGCCGCCGATGATGCCGATCGAGCCCGACTCCTGCGGCGTGAAGCCGAGCCACCCCGCGGCGAGGAACGTGCCGAAGACGCCGAGCTGCGCGGCGCCGCCGAGGAGGAACGTCTTCGGGTTCGCGAGGAGCGGCCCGAAGTCGGTGAGGGCCCCGAGCCCGAGGAAGATGAGGGGCGGGAAGATCTCGAGCTCGACTCCCTGGAAGAGGTAGTGGAAGAGCCCGCCCGGGGCTCCCTCGGCCGGCAGCGCCATCAGGCCGTTGAGCGGGAGGTTCGTCATGAGCGCCCCGAACCCGATCGGGACGAGGAGGAGGGGCTCGAACTCCTTCTTGATCGCGAGCCAGAGGAGGAGGAACGCGACCGCGATCATCACCCCCTCGCGCCAGGTGAGCGCGAGGAAGCCGGTCTGCGCGATCAGCTTCTCCATCTCACCCCTCCGGGGCGTAGCGGATGAGCGGGTCGCGCACCTGGACCGACGCGCCCGCCTCCACGCAGACCTCCGCGATCGTCCCGGTGCGCGGGGCGTAGATGTAGGTGTCCATCTTCATCGCGTCGAGAAGGACGACCGGGGTCTTCCCCTCGACGTGCATCCCCTTCGTCACGAAGACCTTCTGGACGGTCCCCGCGATCGGGGAGGCGATGACGTTCGGGTCGCCGGCGCCGGCGGCCGCGGGCGCAGGCGCCGGGCCGGGGGCCGGCTTCGCGACCTCGGTCATCGGGAGCGCGGCGGCCCCCGGATACGGGAGGGTCGCGGCCGAGCCGATCGCCTCGTCGTCCTGGAGGACCTGGACCTCGACGTCGTAGACCTTGCCGTTGACGGTGATGCGGAGCTTCTTCATCTCTCTATCTCTTCGGGTCCAGCCTGTGGGACCTCAGGATGTCGATGCGGCCGACGCGCGACCAGTTCTCCTGGCCGGGCGGGCGAAGGACGTGGATGCGGCGGACGACGACGGACTTCCCGAGCGCGGCCGTGGCCGCCGCGGCGAGGACCGCGACGAGCTCGGGGGTGACGCCGTCCTCCGGCAGGGCGGGAGCGGCTGCGGCTACGGCGGCGGCCTGCCTCCTGGAGAAGGCCTGGAAGGCGTAGAGGACGCCGACGAGGAGCGCCATGACGGACATCACGACGCTCATGCAGACGAGGGCGACGAGGTAGACCGACATCTGCGGCCCCTACATCGGGATGTTCCCGTGCTTCTTCTGCGGGCGCTGGTCGCGCTTGGCCCGCAGCGTGACGAGGCGCTCGATGAGGAGTCGCCGCGTCCACGACGGCCGGATCACGTCGTCGACGTAGAGCGCGGCCGCGGCACGGAACGGGTTGGCGTGGAGCCGCCGGTACTCGGCGACCTTCTCGGCGAGGAGGGCCTCCCTGTCCGTCGCCTTCTCGAGCTCGCGGCGGTGGAGGATGCGCGCAGCCCCCTCGGGCCCCATGACGGCGATCTCGGCCGTCGGCCAGGCGAGGACCGAGTCGGCGCCGAGGTCCTTCGAGCACATGGCGAGGTACGCCCCGCCGTAGGCCTTCCGGAGGATGACGGTCATCTTCGGGACGGTCGCGGCGGAGTAGGCGAAGAGCATCTTCGCGCCGTGCCGGATGATCCCGCCGTGCTCCTGCGCGACGCCGGGCAGGAAGCCGGGGACGTCGACGAGCGTCACGAGCGGGATGTTGAAGACGTTGCAGGTGCGGACGAAGCGGGCCGCCTTGTCGGAGGCGTCCATGTCGAGCGCGCCGGCGAGGTGCATCGGCTGGTTCGCGACGAGGCCGACGACCATCCCGCCGAGGCGGCCGAAGCCGACGACGACGCTCCGTCCGAAGGACTCCTGCACCTCGAGGAACGTGCCCGGGTCGACGAGGCGCCGGATGACGTCGTGGACGTCGTACGCCTTCCGCGGGTCCTCCGGGACGACCTCGTCCATCGCCTCGTCGTCGACGAGGGGCGCCTCGAACGGCACGTCGGGAGGCGACTCGAGGTTGTTCGCCGGGAGGTAGGAGAGGAGCGCCTTCACGAGCTTCACCGCGCCACGCTCGTCGGGGGCCGAGAAGTGGATGTTCCCGGAGACCTCCGCGTGGACGCGCGCGCCGCCGAGCGCCTCGTCGGTGATGACCTCGCCCGTCGCCGCGCGGATGACGTCCGGCCCGGCGATGAACATCTTCGCGCTCTCCTCCACCATCACGATGAAGTCGGTCAGCGCGGGCGAGTAGGCCGCGCCGCCCGCGCAGGGGCCGGCGATGACGCTGATCTGCGGCACGACCCCCGACAGGAGCGTGTTCGTGTAGAAGATCTGGCCGTAGCCGGAGAGCGCCTCGACCCCCTCCTGGATCCGCGCGCCGCCCGAGTCGTTGAAGCCGACGACGGGGAGGCCCGTCCGGAGGGCGCCGTGAAGGCACTCGCAGATCTTCGCGGCGTGGAGCTTGCCGACGGAGCCCCCGGAGACGGTGAAGTCCTGGGAGAAGGCGTAGACGGCCCGGCCGTCGACCCACCCCTTCCCCGTGACGACGCCCTCGGCGGCGAGGGCCTCGCCCTCGCCGAGGCCCTCGCGGGCCCAGAGGCCGAACTCGACGAAGCTGTCCGGGTCGAGGAGGAGAGCGAGGCGCTCGCGCGCCGTCAGCTTCCCCTGGCGGTGCTGCTTCTCGATGCGGGCGGCCCCACCGCCCATGAGAAGCTCCCGCCTCTTTTGATCGAGGTCCGAAAAGAGTCTGGACATGTTCCTCCTCGGTACGCCCCCCGGGATGGAGGGCCTCGGAATCGTACGCCCGATGCGCGGCGGCGGCGACGAGCGGGATCCCCGGGCCGGCGTGCGGAGAGATCGCGTCTCCGGTAACCTGATTGGTTTATGGAAACGTCCGTCGACTTCGCGACACTTCCCCCGGACGAGGACCGCGAGCCCGCCGTCCGGAGGCTCTGCGAGGCGATCGAGGCCGCGTGGGACGAGGGGCGCTACCCGCAGGTCGAGGTCGACCGCCCCTGGTCGCGCCACAACCCCGTCCTCCGCGGCGAGTTCGCGCGCCCGCGGGCGATCCGCTGGTACCTCGAGCGCGAGCTCGGCAAGCTCGCCGCCGCGGGCGCCGCGATCTCCGTCGCGGCTTCGCGTGCCCGCGTCCCCTTCGACGACCCGGCCCACTTCGAGAGCCTCGACGAGGACGCCTGGGACCTCCGCCAGAAGAAGCTCTTCCTCTTCCGCGCGGAACGGATCGACCTCTCGCTGAACCGCCTCGAGCACTACACCGGCACGCCGGCCGAGCGCTTCCAGAGGCACGTCCTCTTCACGAACTACGAGATGCACGCCGAGGCGTTCCGCGCGCGCTACCCCGGCGCCGTCGGCCCGGCGCGGAGCGTCCAGATGCCCGCGTGGCACCACGAGCTCCCCGGGAACGCGGGCCTGACGCTCGTGAACATCGGCGTCGGCCCCTCGAACGCCAAGACGATCACCGACCACCTCGCCGTCCTCCGCCCCGACGCCGTCCTGATGGTCGGCCACTGCGCCGGCCTCCGGAACCACCAGGAGGTCGGTGACCTCGTCCTCGCGACGGGCTACATGCGCGACGACCGGATCCTCGACGACGCCCTGCCGACGAGCGTGCCCGTCGCCTCGAACCACTTCCTGAACTCGCTCCTCATCGAGGAGATGGAGGCCCGCCGCCTCTCCTACCGTCTCGGGACCGTCTTCACGACCTCGAACCGGAACTGGGAGTTCAACCAGGCCGGCGCGCTCGCCGCCATCCGGGCCAGCCGGAGCGTCGCCGTCGACATGGAGTCGGCCACGATCGCCGCGAACGGCTTCCGCTACCGGATCCCGACGGCCGCGCTCCTCTGCGTCAGCGACAAGCCGCTCCACGGGCAGCCGAAGCTCTCGGCCGAGGCGCAGGCCTTCTACCGCGAGACCCGCGTGGCGCACCTCGAGGTGGCGGCCGAGGCGCTCGAGAAGGCGCGCGACCGCTTCCCCGGCGGCCTCCCCGCCTCCGACATCCGCTCCTCCGACGAGCCCCTCCTCGGCGGGGGCTGACGACGGGTCAGCGGAACCAGCCGGTCACGTCGACGACGAGGTCGACCGTCCCCGACGGCTGCCCGTCGTGGACCGAGAGGACGCCGTCGACGAGGCCGATCAGGGCGTTGTTCGCGCGGGTCCTCCCCGCCGCGAACGAGACCGTGCTCGTCCCCGGCACGGCGCCCGTCCCCGGGTAGACCGTCAGGCTGCCGGCCGACGTCGGGTTCACGACCGTCACGTTCAGCGTCACCGCCGCCGCGTCGGCCGGCACGCCGCACTCCCCCCCGACCGTGAACGCCCGCGTCGTCCCCGCCGCGAGCGCCGGGCCGCCGTACGGCCCGGCGGCGTTCCGCGTGTCGACGACCCGGCAGGGCGAGAGGGTCGCGAGGCGGAGCGGCCCGGTCGGCGGGTTCCATCCCGCGATGCGCGCCATGAGCCACCAGAGGGCGCTCGCGACCCGGACGGCGCCGGCGTCGTTCAGGTGGCCGCCGTCGCTCGTCCAGGCGTCGACCATCAGCTCCCGCCCGCTCGCGTCCGTCCGCTTCCGGCCCGCGGCGTCGTGGCATTCGACGTCGGCGATGTCGAAGAGGAGCTTGCCGTTGGCGCGGGCGTAGGCCCTCACCTGGTCGTTGAACGCCTGACGCGCGGTGTTCCCGGACGTCTCGATCGGGATCGTCCACCAGACGAACCGCTTCGCGGGGTACGACGCCTCGAGGCCGAGGAGGGCGTCGCGGTAGTACGCGAAGCCCGCGTCGGGGTCGATGTAGCAGAACTTCATCGTCAGGACGTCGAAGCTCGCGGCCTGGAGCGCCGTCTGCGCGACGAAGTCGTCCACCTTCGCCTGCCAGCCGGGGTTGCCCCGGTTCTGGAAGCTCCAGCGGCTCCGGTCGTACCGCGCCTGCAGCGCCTGGAGCGCGTCGAGGCCGGAGCTGATGTTCCCTCCGACGGAGGCGTGCCGCACCATGAGGCGCAGGTTCGCGGCCGCGGCGACCGCCGCGTCGGGGAGGGACGCGAGGTCGGTCGAGGTGTGGTCGGCGACGATCGCCTCCGCATCGGCCGCCGCCGCTCCGCAAAGGAGCGCGAGGAGAAGGAGCAGCCGGGGCAACGCCTTCATCTCGACCTCCGACCCGACACTATCGACCCTCGGGCCTTCGCTCCGCAACTCCCGCGACCGGGCTGCCTCCGCCCGCGCCGACGAGCCCCGCCACGCGCCAGCTCCCGTAGACGAAGAACGGGGCCGCGAGGACGTCGATCGTGTAGTGGACGTGCTGCGCGAGGACCGAGAGGCCGACCGCCGCGGTCGCGGCGAGGAGGAGCGCCCGGAGGCGCGGGGCCGTCACCGCGAACGCGACGAGGAAGACCGTCGAGGTGTGCCCCGAGAAGAACAGGTCCTTCGTCAGGACCTGCGACGGGCCGAAGAGGCGGACGAGCGGGTCGTCGAGCGGGATCAGCCCGGCGGGCGGCTCGAGGGGCATCGCCCACATCGCCGCGATTCGGAAGAGGACGAGCGCGACGTACGCCTCGAGCCCGAGGAGGAGCCGTCTCGGGCGCGGGAGGAGCCAGGCGAGCCCCCCGAAGACGGACGCGTAGATCAGCCCGAAGGTGAGCCAGGTGAGGTCGCGGGGCGGAAAGAGGGCGAGGAGCGGGTCGGGGAGGACGACGCCGGGGCGGGCTTCCACCCGCTCGAGGAAGCGCGAGAGCCCCGCGAGGACCGCGACGAGCGCCGGCACGACGGCCGCGAGGCGGAGCCGGAAGCCGCGGTCGGCGAGCGCTGTTCGCCAGGCTTCCACGAAGGGCCCGCTCACGCGGGCGTCCGCCCGGCGCCCCGCGTCATGCCTCGGGCCGGTGCTCGCGGAGGTCCGACGCCTCGAGCCGCGCGAGGGCGGCCGGGTCGAGGAAGCCGTCCGACGCCGAGGCCGCCCCGATCTTCCAGGAGGCGAAGACGACGGCGCGGCGGAGCGCCTTTCGCGCGTCGCGCTCCCTCACGTAGCCGTCGAGGAAGGCGGAGAAGAGGGCGTCGCCGGCGCCGACCGTCGAGACGACCGGCCGCGTCTTCACCGCGGGGAAGAGCTCGAACGCCCCTTCGGCCGGGAGGTGGAGGAGCGCGCCGCGGTCGCCCATCCCGACGACGACGACCTCGGGGCCGTGCTTCGCCCCGAGCTCGCGCGCGAACTCGTGGGCGCCGACCGGGAGCGACTCGTCGCTCAGGAAGACGACCTGCGACGCCTCGAGGAAGTCGGCGTTGTAGGGGTCGTCGAGGGTCGTCAGGGCGTGGACGTCGGTCGCGACGAGCGTCCCGGCGTGCCGCGCGGCCGAAAGGAACGGCCGCGAGAAGTTGACGTTGCAGAGGGCGGCCGCGTCCGAGGCAGCGAGCGCCTGCTCGAAGAGCTCGCGCGGGTAGCTCCGCTCCTGGACGTCCTTCAGGTCGACGTGGATCTGCCGCCGTCCCTCGCCGTCGTAGAGGATGACCGACTGCGGCGTCTCTCGCGCGCCGTCCCTGACCCAGAAGAAGTCGAGGCCGTCCCGCGAGAGGGCGTCGCGCACCTGCCGTCCCGCGAGGTCGTTCCCGATGAGCGAGAGGAGGAGCGGCGCGTTCCCGAGGGCCTTCAGCGCCTTGGCCACGTTGTAGCCGACCCCGGAGACGGCAGAGGCCACGCCGAAGAACGGGTAGCGCACCGGGAAGTAGGGGATCGGGAACTCGTCGACCTTCACGGTCGTCTCGACGTCCACGAGGCCGGAGACGAGGATTCGGGGCATCTCGGTGCATTCTGCCCCATCGCGGCCCGGGGAGCCCCGAGAAGGCACAATCCGAGGCAGCCAACGCTCCGAACCGGAGGTCCCGATGCCGCGCCCCCGACCGCTCGCCCTCTTCGCCCTCCTCCTCGCCGCCGCGTGCGGCGGGGCGGGACTGCTCCTCGCCTCCGGGAACGCCGCCCCCGCGGAGCCGCCGCAACGGACGGTCGCGGTCACCGTCGACGACCTCCCCTTCGTCGCCTACGGCCTTCCTCTCGAGAAGGTCCGGCCCCTCTCCCGCGACCTCGTCGCCGCGCTCGCCGCCCGGAAGGTCCCCGCGGTCGCCTTCGTCAACGAGGACAGGCTCTTCGTGCCGGGCGAGGTCGACGCGCGAATCGCGCTCCTGACGGAGTGGCTCGACGCGAGGATGGAGCTCGGGAACCACACGTGGGGCCACACCGGGCTGACGAAGACGCCGCTCGCGGCGATGGAGGACGCCGTCGTGCGGGGCGAGACCGTGACCCGCTGGCTCCTCGAGCGGCGGGGACGGAAGCCGCGGTGGTTCCGTCATCCCTACACGCACACCGGCACGACGCGCGAGGTGAAGGACGCCTTCGAGGCGTTCCTCGCCTCCCGCGGCTACGCCGTCGCCCCATTCACGATCGAGCACGAGGACTGGGTCTTCGCCTCGGCCGACGCGAAGCTCGCCGCGGACGGAGACGAGGCGGGGCAGGCGCGCCTCCTCGAGGCGTACCTCGTGAACTTCGACGCCCGCGTCGCCTTCTACGAGGAGCGCTCCCGCGCCCTGTTCGGAAGGGAGATCCCGCAGGTCCTCCTCACGCACGCGAACGCCCTCAACTCCCGCGCCATGCCGTTCCTCCTGGAGCGGCTCGAGAAGCGGGGCTACTCCTTCGTGACGCTCGAGCAGGCGCTCGCCGACCCGGCCTGGAAGAGCCCCGACGGCTACCTCGGGCCGTACGGTCCGTCGTGGCTCCACCGCTTCGCGGCGGCCCGCGGCGAGGACGTGAAGGCTCTCTTCCGCGCCGAACCCGAGGCGCCGAAGTGGGTCACAGACCTCGCCGAGGCGCGCCAGAAGGCGGCGGCCGCCGCCGCGCCCCCCGCGTCCCGCTGAGCCCTCAGCCCTTCTGCCTCCCCACGAGCGCGAAGCCCGCCTCGCCGCCGATCTCGTCCCAGACGGCGAGGGAGATGCGCGGCGAGGGGACGTCGCTCTCCACCTCGAGGGTGTAGGTGAGGTGGGCGCCTTCGGCCCTCGTCTCCTCGCCGGGCTTCACCTCGAACTCCTGGCGACGGCGCGTCACGCGGGAGAAGTCCCCCTTGGACGTCGCGGCGACGACGAAAACCGAGAACTTCCCCTTCGCCGCGACAGGGCCCGGCAGCCTCACGAGCGCGCCGAGCGGGATTCGGACCTCGAGCGGCGTGCGGTACAGCCTCCCCGCGGGCATGGCCTCCCCCGCCTCGACCGAGATGGCGATGCGGGAGCTCGCGTCGGGGGCGAAGAGGTTCGCGAGCGTGCGGTCCCCGAGCTGCTGTTCGGCCGTCCTCTCGGCGACCGTGGCCCGGGCCCGCGCGGTCAGCCCCTCCTTCTTCACGCGGACCTTCACCGGCTCCGGCTTCGTCGCGCCGGAGGCCGGGAAGCCGAGCGAGTAGTAGGAGCCGAGGTCGCCCGCGACCTGGTCGAGGAAGCGCGGCAGCAGGCCGGGGTGGGGCGACGTCGTCCCGCCCGTCCTCTCCGCCACGAAGTCGAGGCCGGCCATCTGGTTCATCCAGCTCATGCCGTCGGCGTTCTCGTGGGGATAGACGCCGTAGAGGGTGACGCCGCTCGCGTTCGCGGCCTCGGCGAGCCTCTCGAGGAGGATCCGGCCGTCGCGCCCGTCCGACATCCAGCCGCTCGGCCATCGGCCGAGCCGGTCCGAGACGAGGACGAGCGACTTCCGCCCCTCCATCCCCGCCATCAGGGCGACGAGGCCGCGGAGCGCGGCCACCCTGGCCTTCATGAAACCCCAGGCCTGGAGGTCGGCGATCTCCGGGGAGAGCTCGCCCGACCGCGCCGGCGCGCCGCCGGCCTGGTCCGCGGAGACCGAGCCGGACCAGAAGTCGCGCGAGGCGAGATCGGCGAGCTCGTCCGCCTGGCTGTCGAGGCGGCCGACGCGGCGAGAGACCGCGTCGAGCGTGGCGCCGAGATCGGCGAGGTCGCCCGTGAAGGAGCGGACGATCCGCGCGTAGTCGCCCCAGGAAACGACCATCGCCTCGTCCCCCGGCTGCGTGAGGGACCTCGCGAGGAGCCCCTTCACGCCGTCGAAGAGCTCCCGGCGCCGGCTCGGTTCCGGGACGTAGAGGCGATCGACGAAGACGACGATCCGGCGCGGAAGGCGGACGGCGGCCTCCTCCGCGGTGCCGAGAGAATCCGCCGGCCCGGCTGGGGCCGCACCCGGCGAAAGCTCCCGCTCCTCGTGGAAATTCGTGATGGCGACGGGATCGCCGCCGTAGAGGAGCTCGAAGTCGGCGGCCGCCAGGCCGTGGACGAGCTTCCCGTTCCTGTCCGTGACGACCACCTCGATTCCGAGGAGGGAGACCTCGGCCGAGGCCGAGACCCGGGGAGCGTCGGAAGCGGGCTGCCCCGCAGCACGTCCGGCGGGGAGGACGGCCGCGGCGCCGGCGAGGAGCAGCGCGGCCGCGGCGCCGCCCGGCGCCCTCACCCCTTCCGTCTCCCCACGAGCGCGAAGCCCGCCTCGCCGCCGATCTCGTCCCAGACGGCGAGCGAGATCCGCGGCGCCGGCGCGTCGCTCTCGACCTCGAGCGTGTAGGTCAGATGCGACCCCTCAGCCTTCTTCTCCTCGCCCCGCTTCACCTCGAACGTCTGCCGGCGGCGGGTCACCTCGGAGAAGTCCCCCTTCGGCGTCGCGGCGACGACGAAGACCGAGAACTTCCCGTACGTCGAGGCGGGGCCGGGGAGCCGCACGAGCGCGCCCGTCGGGATCTTGACCTCGAGCGGGATCCGGTACTTCTTCCCCGCGGGCTTCGCCTCGCCCGCGACGACGGAGATCCCGATCCGGGAGTTCGCGTCGGGCGCGAAGAGGTTCGCGAGGGCCCGATCGGTCAGCCGCTGCTCGGCCGTCCTCTCGGCCACGGTCGCCCGCGTCCGGGCCGTCAGCCCCTCGCGCTTCACGCGGACCTTGACCGCCCCCGGCTTCGTCGCGCCGGAGGCCGGGAAGCCGATCGAGTAGTAGGAGCCGAGGTCGCTCGCGACCTGCTCGAGGAAACGCGGGAGCTGGCCCGGGTGGGGCGCCGTCGTCCCGCCCGTCTTCTCCGTCACGAAATCGAGGCCGGCCATCTCGTTCATCCAGATCGCGTCGGTGCCGGACCCGAACGCGCCGGACGTGAACGAGGGGTTCAGCGACGCCGCGTCCGCGGCCGAGACGAGCGCCACGTTGTCGTAGGGGTAGATGCCGTAGAGAGTGACGCCGCTCGCGTTGGCCGCCGCGGCGAGCTCCTCCAGAAGGGGCCGCCCGTCGCGCTCCTGCGGGAATCCGACGAGGCCGCTCCGCGGGCCGACGTAGTACTCGCGCCCGGGATGCCGGCCGAAGTGGTGGGCGACGAGGACGAGAGACTTCCGCCCCTCCATCCCCGCCATCAGGGCGACGAGGCCTCGGAGGGCCGTCACCTTCGCCTTCATCGTGTTGTAGGCCTGGAGCGCGGCGACCTCGCGGGAGAGCTCCGTCGAACCGACCGTCGTGCCGACCCGCGGGTCCGCCGCGACCGAGTCGAACCAGAAGTCGCGGGACGCGAGCTCGGCGATCTCGTTCGCCTCGCTGTCGAGCCGGGCGACGCGGCGGGCCACGGCGTCGAGCGTCTCGTCGAGCGCGACGAGGTCGTCGGTGAAGGAGCGGACGACCCGCACGGAGTCGCCCCACGAGACGACCATCGCCTCGTCGCCCGGCCCCGTGAGGGACTTCGCGAGGAGCTCCTTGACGCCGTCGAAGAGCGCCCGGCGGCGGTTCGGCTCCGGGATGTAGAGCCGGTCGACGAAGACGACGATCCGCCGGGGCGCCCGAATGGCCGCCGGCTCCAGGGCGGACGGCTCGGGCGCCTCCGCGGCCGGGACGTCCGGGGCGGCGGGGCGCGGGGCCCCGGCGACGTCTCGCTCCTCATGGAAGTTCGTGATGACGACGGGCTTGCCGTCGTGGAAGAGCTCGAAGTCGGCCGCCGTGAGGCCGTGGACCGGCTTGCCGTTCCTGTCCGTGACGACGACGTCGACCCCGAGGATCGAGACCTCCGCCGAGGCCGAGACCCGGGGGGCGTCCGAGGCGGGCTGGGCCGGCACGCGTCCCGCCGGGAGGACGGCGGCGAGGAGGACCACCGCGGCCGGGACACCCCTCCGGAGCGTCCGGCCGATTCTCGCGAGCCCTTTCGAGGACGGTTGCATGCTCTGCCCCTCCACTTCTCGAGCCCCGTGCAGATAACATGCCGCCTTCGGCCGGGGACCGCCCGACGGGCCCGCCGCACGGAACGCACTTACGGAGGGAGCCTCATGTACACGCTCGTCCTTCTGCGCCACGGGGAAAGCCAGTGGAACCTCGAGAACCGCTTCACGGGGTGGACCGACGTCGACCTCACCGAGAAGGGGCGCGAGGAGGCCCGCGAGGCGGGCCGCCTCCTCCGCGACGGGGGATACGACTTCGACGTCGCCTACACGTCGGTCCTGAAGCGCGCGATCCGGACGCTCTGGATCGGCCTCGACGAGATGGACCGGATGTGGATCCCCGTGCTCCGCAGCTGGCGGCTCAACGAGCGGCACTACGGCGCCCTCCAGGGGCTCAACAAGGCCGAGACCGCCGCGAAGTTCGGCGAGGAGCAGGTGAAGGTCTGGCGCCGCAGCTACTCGACGCCGCCCCCCGAGCTGACTCCCGAGGACGAGCGCTTCCCCGGCCACGACCGCCGCTACGCCTCCCTCTCGAAGGAGGAGCTGCCGCTCACCGAGTCGCTGAAGGAGACGGTCGCCCGCTTCGTCCCGTACTGGGAGGGGACGATCGCCCCCGACGTGAAGTCGGGGCGCCGCGTCCTGATCGCGGCGCACGGCAACTCGCTCCGCGCGCTCGTGAAGCACCTCGACGGGATCTCCGACGACGAGATCGTCGGCCTGAACATCCCGACGGGCGTCCCGCTCGTCTACCACCTCGACGACGGCCTGAAGCCGCTGAAGAGCTTCTACCTCGGCGACGCGGAGGCGGTGGCGGCGAAGGCCGCCGCCGTCGCGAACCAGGGGAAGAAGGGCTGACGCTCTTTTCCTATTGACAAAGGGCGTTTGGGCATCTATCTTTCTCCGCCACCTCGAAGGAGACCGACCGACGTGATTCACCGCGACTGCGCCAACCCGACGCACCCCTTCGCCTCGCAGGAGGCGAAGACCGAATAGCGCGCCCGGAATCACGCCGTTTACGGCCTTCCGGGCTCCGCCCCGGAAGGCCTTTTTCGTTTCGCCTCCCGGGCCCTGACGAGGCCGCCGCACGGCGGCGAACGAGAGGTGCGCCCGCCCCTCCCGCGCAGGGGGGTTCTTGCAAAAGTGTGCAAACCACCCCGGGCCGCCGGCCCCCTCCCGCGCCCTCGCCCCGTGCCGGGCCGAGGGCGGGCGAAGGGCCGGCGCGACCCGGGGGCCACCGCCGCGAGGAGGAGGACGACGGCGGAGCCCCGGAGCGGGACCACCGGCCGAGAGCCGGCCCCGTCTCCCGGGCGACGACCTCGCTCCCCTCCCCGCGGCGCGGCGCGACCCGAGCCCCGATCCGAAACCCCGGGACCGCCCGGAGACCCGGGCGGTTTCCTTCAGACGATCCGCTCGCGGATCCGCGCCGAGACGAGGTCCATGACCCAGACGGCGACCGCGATGAGGAGGACGAGAGTCCCGACCTCGCCCCACTCGCCGAGGTCGACGCGGGGCTTCAGGATGTATCCGATGCCGCCGCCGCCGACGAAGCCTATGATCGTCGACATGCGGACGTTGATGTCCCACCGGTAGATCGTGAACGAGAGGAACGGCGGGATGACCTGCGGCACGACGCCGTAGCGGAGGACCTGGAGCGTCCCCGCGCCCGTCGCCTTGATGGCGTCCATCGGCCCGCGGTCGATGCTCTCGATCTGCTCCGAGTAGAGCTTCACGAGCGAGGCCACGGAGTGGACCCAGAGGGCGAGGACGCCCGCGAACGGCCCGATGCCGACCCACGAGATGAAGATGAGCGCCCAGACGAGCGGCTCGACGGCGCGCGTGAGGTTCATGAGCGTCCGGAGCGCGGTGTAGACCCATTTCGCCGCGGGGCTCTCGCGCGTCAGGTTGCGCGCCGCCATGAAGGCGAGGACGAAGGCGGGCGGGATCGCGAAGGCCGTCGCCATGAAGGCGAGGAAGAGCGTCTGGACGAGGAGGATGAGCCCCTCGAAGAGGACCGCCCCGGAGGGGTGGAGGAGCCCGCGGACGACGCCCGCGGCCTTGTCGAAGTTCGTGAAGAAGGTGCCGAGGTCGACCTCCGTCACGAGCCAGCCGGTGAAGAACGTCAGCTCGACGAAGACGAGCGTGAACCAGCCGCGGAGGGTCCGGTCCCACGGGACCTCGGCCGCGCCGGGCGGGAGCGCCCCCGCGAAGCTCTGGCCCGGCGTCGCGCCGAGGAGCCTCGCGCCCGCGTTCCAGACGATCGCGAGGAGGAGGCCGACGCCGCCGAGCACGGCGTAGCGGAGCTTCTCGAGGACCTCCTGCGCCGTCCGGAGCGTCCCCTCCTGGACCGGAAAGGCGAGGGCGCGGACGAGGAACTCCCCCATCAGGAGGAACGTCGCGAGGAGGATCGCGTCGACGACGAGGGCGAGGAGGCGCGTGCCGGGGCCGACCGGGAGCGGGTGCTTCTTCACGAGGCCGCCTCGAAGCCGAACTCGGCTTCCTCCCCGTAGATCGACTTCAGCGTCGCGAGGTCGAACTCCTCGGGCTTCCCCTCGGCGACGAGCTTCCCCTCGCGGAGGGCGACGGCGCGCGTCGCGTAGCGCTTCATCAGGTCGAGGTCGTGGAGGGAGCAGACGACCGTGATCCCCTCCTCCCGGTTGAGCGCCTCGACGTGCCTCATGACGGAGTTGCGCAGCGCCGGGTCGAGCGAGGCGACCGGCTCGTCGGCGAGGATGAGCCGGGGCCTCTGCATGAGGGCGCGCGCGATGGCGACGCGCTGCTGCTGGCCGCCGGAGAGGGCGTCCGCCCGGCTGTCGCCGCGGTCCCCCATGCCGACGCGGTCGAGGCAGGCCTGGGCCTCGGCGCGCTCGGCGTCCGAGAAGAAGAGGAGGAGGCTCCGGAGCGTCCCCGTGCGGCCGAGGGCGCCCGAGAGGACGTTGTCCCTCACGCTGTGCCGCTTCACGAGGTTGAACTGCTGGAAGATCATCCCGACCTCGCGCCGGAGCGCGCGCAGCTCGGCTCCCTCGGCCTTCGTCACGTCGCGGCCGAAGATCGAGACCCGCCCCTC
>JBDIBE010000008.1:0-21739 GCA_039812785.1 Thermoanaerobaculia bacterium
CGCTCGCGCGGGATGAAGGGGGGCCCGGTCCGCCGGGTCCCCCGGGCTGCGGAGATCCGGTTTTTCGCCGCGGGGCGGCGCTCGTGGGCCCGGGACGGCCGGGTCCGGCCCGTCTGGCTGCCTTCGGGTTGACAGGCGGGGGACTTACGCGTAATCTCTCAAGGTTTCGCGCCTCGGACAGGCCCCTTTCGGGCCGTTCGGAGTGTCGAACCGACATCGCAGATACCGGGGGAACGCGGCCCGAAAGGGCGGGAAAGGCGTCCCTCCGGCGGGGAAGAGGAACCGAGGAAGCCTGATGCCGACGATCAGCCAGCTCGTTCGTAAGGGGCGCGAAGCCGTTCGTTACAAGACGAAGTCGCCCGCCCTCCAGTCCTGCCCGCAGCGGCGGGGGGTCTGCACGCAGGTCAAGACCACGACGCCCAAGAAGCCCAACTCGGCGCTCCGCAAGATCGCCCGCGTGCGGCTCACGAACGGGATCGAGGTGACCACCTACATCCCGGGCATCGGTCACAACCTCCAGGAGCACTCCATCGTCATGATCCGCGGGGGCCGCGTGAAGGACCTCCCGGGCGTGCGGTACCACATCATCCGCGGGACCCTCGACGCGGTCGGCGTCGCCAACCGCAAGCAGTCCCGCTCCAAGTACGGCGCCAAGCGCCCGAAGTCGTAAGGTAGGGGAGAGAAGCCGTGCCGCGCCGTCGCGAGGTTCCCAAGCGCGAGGTCCTCCCGGACCCGCTCTACCAGTCCCAGCTCGTCACCAAGTTCATCGCCTCCGTCATGAAGTGCGGGAAGAAGTCCACCGCCGAGGGGATCTTCTACGGCGCGATGAAGCAGATCGAGACGAAGACCCAGGATGACCCTCTCAAGACGTTCAAGAAGGCCCTGGAGAACGTCAAGCCGGCCCTCGAGGTCAAGTCCCGCCGCGTCGGCGGCTCGACCTACCAGGTCCCGGTCGAGGTCAAGCCGAACCGCCGGACCTCGCTCGCGATCCGCTGGATCATCAACTATTCCCAGGCTCGGGGCGAGAAGACCATGAAGGACAAGCTCGCCGGCGAGCTCCTCGACGCGGCCAACAACCGCGGCAACTCCGTGAAGAAGAGGGAGGACACCCACAAGATGGCGGAGGCCAATAAGGCCTTCGCGCACTACCGCTGGTAGTCGCCTGCACGGAAAGGGAGGCGGCCGGTGGACGGCGGCCTCCCCGGAAAGCCCGGGTGCCGTGGAAACCGGCCGCGCCGAACGGGGCGGACAGGTCCTAGGAAACAACCGAACCGGGCCACGCCTAACAGCGTGCGGAACCCGCCCGAGGTCGCGGAAACGCGAGGCCCGGGAGGGTTCGACGGCGCAGACACGACCGAGGTCGGGAACAAACCTATATGGCGAGAACGCACGCGCTCGAGAACTGCCGGAACATCGGCATCATGGCTCACATCGATGCCGGTAAGACGACGACTACCGAGAGGATCCTCTACTACACCGGCGTCAACTACAAGCTGGGAGAGGTCCACGAGGGCACTGCCACCATGGACTGGATGGTCCAGGAGCAGGAGCGCGGCATCACGATCACCTCGGCCGCGACGACCTGCGCGTGGCGCGGGACCCGCATCAACATCATCGACACGCCGGGCCACGTCGACTTCACCGCCGAGGTGGAGCGCTCGCTCCGCGTCCTCGACGGGGCGGTCGCCGTCTTCGACGCCGTCTCCGGCGTCGAGCCTCAGTCCGAGACGGTCTGGCGCCAGGCCGACCGCTACGGGGTCCCCCGCATCGCGTTCGTCAACAAGATGGACCGCGTCGGGGCCGACTTCGAGCGCTGCGTCGAGATGATGATCTCCAAGCTCGGGGCGAAGCCCGTGCCGGTCCTCATCCCGTGGGGCTCCTCGGACACGTTCCGCGGCGTCATCGACCTCCTCGAGCAGAAGGCCTACGACTTCCGCGACGAGACGCTCGGCGCGGAGTTCGAGGTCGTCGACGTCCCGGCCGAGCACAAGGCCGAGTTCGACGCGTGGCGCGAGAAGGCGATCGAGGCGATCGCCGAGACCGACGACGGCCTGATGCACAAGTACCTCGAGGGGGAGGTCCCCTCCGTCGACGAGCTCAAGGCCGCGCTCCGGAGGGCGACGATCACCGGCCGGCTCCACCCGGTCGTCTGCGGCTCGGCCTTCAAGAACAAGGCCGTGCAGCAGCTCCTCGACGCCGTCGTCGCGTTCCTCCCCTCGCCGCTCGACGTCCCGCCCATCAAGGGCGTCGACGAGGACGGCAAGGAGACGACCCGCGAGACGAAGGACGACGCCCCGTTCGCGGCGCTCGTCTTCAAGATCATGACCGACCCCTTCGTCGGCCAGCTCGCCTTCTTCCGCGTCTACTCGGGGCACCTCGACGCCGGCTCCGGCGTCTACAACGCCACGAAGCAGACGAACGAGCGCGTCGGCCGCCTCCTCAAGATGCACGCGAACAAGCGCGAGGAGATCAAGGAGGTCTGGGCCGGCGACATCGCCGCGGCCGTCGGGCTGAAGAACGTCGTCACCGGCGACACGATCTGCGACAAGAACGCCGCGGTCGTCCTCGAGGCGATGAAGTTCCCCGAGCCCGTCATCGAGCTCTCCATCGAGCCGAAGACGAAGGCCGACCAGGAGAAGATGGGCCTCGCCCTCGCGAAGCTCATGCAGGAGGACCCGACCTTCCGCGTCTCGACGGACAAGGAGACGAACCAGACGATCATCGCCGGGATGGGCGAGCTCCACCTCGAGATCATCGTCGACCGCCTCATCCGCGAGTTCAACGTCGGCGCGAACGTCGGCAAGCCCCAGGTCGCCTACCGCGAGTCGATCCGGAAGGAGGCCCAGGCCGAGGGCCGCTTCGTCCGCCAGACGGGCGGCAAGGGCCAGTACGGCCACGCGAAGATCCGCCTCCGCCCGCACCCGGAGGGCAAGGAGTACGAGTTCGTCAACGCGATCGTCGGCGGCGTGATCCCGAGGGAGTTCATCAAGCCGATCGACCAGGGGATCCGGGAGGCCATCCTCACGGGCGTCCTCGCCGGCTACCCGACGACGCAGATCCAGGTCGAGCTCTACGACGGCTCCTACCACGACGTCGACTCCTCGGAGATGGCCTTCAAGATCGCGGGCTCGATGGCCTACCAGGCCGCCGCCAAGAAGGCCGACCCGGTCCTCCTCGAGCCGATGATGGCCGTCGAGGTCGTCACGCCCGAGGACTTCATGGGCGACGTCATCGGCGACCTGAACTCGCGCCGCGGCAAGATCAACCACATGGAGCCGCGCGTGAACTTCCAGGTCATCACGGCGAGCGTGCCGCTCTCCGAGATGTTCGGTTACGCCACGACCCTGCGCTCGCTGACGCAGGGCCGCGCCAACTACAGCATGCAGTTCGAGCGGTACGACGAGGTCCCGAAGGCGATCGCCGAGGGGATCGTCGCGAAGGTCTCTGCCTGACGCCGCCGGCGACGAGAAGACGAGAAGAACCGAGATTCACCCAGACTTCCCTGAGGTCTGAGACACGACGGACCGAGGAGAAAACCGGAGGAAACGATGGCCAAGGAGAAATTCGAGCGTAAGAAGCCCCACGTGAACGTCGGCACGATCGGTCACATCGACCACGGCAAGACGACGCTCACCGCGGCCCTCACGAAGGTCCTCTCGACCAAGGGCTACGCGGTCGCCAAGGCGTACGACGACGTCGCCAAGGCGGACGCGAAGACCTTCCGCCGCGACGCGACGAAGATCCTCACGGTCGCCCTCGCGCACGTCGAGTACGAGACGGAGAAGCGCCACTACGCCCACATCGACTGCCCCGGCCACGCCGACTACATCAAGAACATGATCACGGGCGCGGCGCAGATGGACGGCGCGATCCTCGTCGTCGAGGCCCCGAAGGGCCCGATGCCGCAGACGAAGGAGCACGTCCTCCTCGCCCGGCAGGTCAACGTGCCGGCGATGGTCGTCTTCCTCAACAAGTGCGACCTCATGGAGGACCCGGAGCTCCTCGACCTCGTCGAGCTCGAGGTCCGCGACCTCCTCAACAAGTACGAGTTCCCGGGCGACACGATCACGGTCATCCGCGGCTCCGCCGTCAAGGCCCTCAACGACCCGACGGGCCCCGACGCGCAGTGCATCTGGGACCTCGCGAAGGCCCTCGACGAGAACATCCCCGACCCGGTCCGCGAGACCGACAAGCCCTTCCTCATGCCGATCGAGGACGTCTTCTCGATCTCCGGCCGCGGCACGGTCGTCACGGGCCGCGTCGAGCGCGGCGTGGTGAAGGTCGGCGAGGAGATCGAGATCGTCGGCTTCAAGGACACGGTCAAGAAGGTCGTGACCGGCGTCGAGATGTTCAAGAAGCTCCTCGACCAGGGCCAGGCGGGCGACAACATCGGCGTCCTCCTCCGCGGCGTCGAGCGGACGGACGTCGAGCGCGGGCAGGTCCTCTGCAAGCCCGGCACGATCAAGCCCCACACCAAGTTCATGGGCAAGATCTACGTCCTTTCCAAGGAAGAGGGCGGCCGCCACACGCCGTTCTTCAACAACTACCGTCCGCAGTTCTTCATCCGCACGACGGACGTCACCGGCTCCGCGAAGCTCCCCGAGGGCGTCGAGATGGTCATGCCGGGGGACAACGTCGAGCTCGAGATCTCCCTCATCTCCCCGATCGCCATCGAGAAGGGGCTCAAGTTCGCCATCCGCGAGGGCGGCCGCACCGTCGGCGCGGGCACCGTCACGGAGATCCTGGCCTAAGAACGGTCGTCCGGAGGCGGGGGAGGCCGCGAGGCCTTCCCCGTCCCGGTTCCCGCCCCCCGCGGGCGGCACCACTGAGAAAGACGATGGGCAACGACAAGATCCGCATCCGCCTCAAGGGGTACGACTACCGCATCCTCGACCAGTCGACGGCGGAGATCGTCGACACCGCACGCCGCTCGGGCGCGAAGGTCGCCGGTCCCATCCCGCTCCCGACGGCCATCTCGCGGTGGACGGTCAACCGCTCGCCGCACGTCGACAAGAAGTCGCGGGAGCAGTTCGAGATGCGGACGCACAAGCGCCTCCTCGACATCTTCGAGTGGACGCCGCAGACCGTCGACGCCCTCACCAAGCTCGAGCTCCCCGCCGGTGTGGAAGTCGAAATCCGCACCATGGGGAAGTGACCCCGGAGCCGTAACGAGGTTTTTGACCATGATCACAGGGATTCTGGGGCGCAAGATCGGGATGACCCAGCTCTTCGCCGCCGACGGCACGGTCGTGCCGGTGACGGTGGTGGAGGCCGGGCCGTGCCTGGTCGTACAGCGCAAGACCAAGCAGAACGACGGCTACGACGCGGTCCAGCTCGGACTGGTCGGGCCCCGTCCGTCGCCCCGCCGCCTCACGAAGGCCGTCCGCGGCCACTTCGAGAAGGCCGGCGTCCCCCCCACCCGGACCGTCGGCGAGGTCCGGTGCGAGGAAGGGGACGCGTTCGCCCCGGGCGACAAGGTCCTCTGCGACATCTTCAACGCCAGCGAGCACGTCGACGTCGTCGGCGTCTCGAAAGGCAAGGGGTTCCAGGGGTTCATCAAGCGCCACGGATTCGGCGGCGGCGTCGCGACCCACGGGTCGATGTTCCACCGCCTGCCCGGCTCCATCGGCGCGTCGGCCTTCCCCTCGCGCGTCTACCCCGGCACCCGCTCGTCGGGCCGGATGGGCGGCAAGCAGGTGACGACGAAGAACCTCGAGGTCGTCAAGGTCGACGCCGAGAACCACCTGATCTACCTCCGGGGCGCCGTCCCCGGCGCGCGGAACACGGTCGTCAAGATCGTGAAGAAGCCCGCGAAGACGCAGGCGGCGTGAGGAGCGCGACGATGGCCACCACGAAGAAGACGTCGCCCTCCGCCACGCTCACCGTCCCGATCCGGAACCTCAACGCCGAGACCGTCGGCGAGGCGAACCTCCCCGAGGAGATCTTCGGGGTGCCGTTCCGCCGCCACGTGGTGTGGGAGGTCGTCCGGGCGATCCGCGCGCGCGAGCACGCGGGGACCCACAAGACGAAGGTCCGCTCCGAGGTCTCCGGCACGGGCAAGAAGCCGTTCAAGCAGAAGCACACCGGCCGGGCCCGCCAGGGCGGCGGCCGCCCGCCGATCCACCGCCACGGCGGCACGGTCCACGGGCCGGTGCCGCGGTCGTACGAGCTGAAGGTCAACGTCGCGACGAAGAAGGCCGCGCTCCGCTGCGTCCTCTCGGAGAAGCTGCGCGAGAACCAGCTCGTCCTCCTCGAGAGCCTCGACCTCCCGACGCACCGGACGAAGGACCTCGCCGCCGCCATGGCGAAGCTCGGCGTCACCGGGAAGGCGCTGCTCCTCGACCGCCGCGAGAACGAGAAGCTCGCGAAGGCGGCGCGGAACAACCCCGCCCTGTCCGTCGAGGACGCCCTCGGGCTCGACGCCTACGCGGCGCTCGAGGCCCAGACGGTCATCCTGACCGAGCAGGCCCTCAAGACCGTCACCGAGGTGCTCGGATGAAGACGGCCCAGTCGATCATCCTCAAGCCGATCATCACCGAGAAGTCGACCACGATGCGGGAGACCGCGAACGTCCTGACGTTCAAGGTCGCCACCGACGCGAACCGGATCGAGATCCGCCGCGCCGTCGAGGTCCTCTTCAACGTCAAGGTCGAGTCCGTCCGCGTCCTCAAGACGACGTCGAAGATCAAGAAGGTCGGGCGCTCCATCGGCCGCACGAGCGAGGGGCGCAAGGCCTACGTCAAGCTCAAGGCGGGCGAGAAGCTCCCGCCGATCTTCGAGGGGGTCTGACATGCCGGTTCGTTCCTACAAGCCCACGTCCCCCGGCCTCCGGCAGCGGACGACGAGCGACTTCGCGGAGATCACGCGGAGCGCCCCCGAGAAGAGCCTCACGCGCGGGAAGGTGAAGACCGGCGGCCGCAACAGCCTCGGCCAGCTCACCTCCTGGTGGCGCGGCGGCGGCCACAAGCGCCGCTACCGGGTCATCGACTTCAAGCGCGACAAGGTCGGGATCCCGGGCAAGGTCGCGGCCGTCGAGTACGACCCGAACCGCTCGGCGCGCATCGCGCTGATCCACTACGCGGACGGCGAGAAGCGCTACATCATCGCCCCCGCGGGGATCGCCGTCGGCCAGACCGTGGTCTCCGGGCCGCAGGCCGACATCCTCACCGGCAACGCCCTCCCCCTGAAGTCGATCCCGCTCGGCACGGTCGTCCACAACGTGGAGCTGACGCCGGGCAAGGGCGGCCAGATGGTCCGCTCGGCCGGCGCCGGCGCGCAGGTCATGGCGAAGGAGGGCGACCACTGCCTCCTCCGCATGCCCTCGGGCGAGCTCCGGAAGGTCCGGGTCCTCTGCTACGCCACCATCGGCCAGGTCGGCAACCTCGAGCACGAGAACGTCTCGATCGGCAAGGCCGGCCGCTACCGGTGGATGGGCTGGAAGCCCCACAACCGCGGCGTCGCGATGAACCCGGTCGACCACCCGATGGGCGGCGGCGAGGGCAAGACGTCGGGCGGGCGCCACCCCACCTCGCCGTGGGGCTGGAAGACCAAGGGCAAGAAGACCCGCAACAACAAGCGCACGGACAACATGATCGTCAAGCGCCGCACGAAGTAAGGCGGAACGAAGGAAACCCGATGTCGCGTTCTACCAAGAAAGGCCCCTTCGTGGACGGGCACCTCCTCGAGAAGATCGTCGCCCTCAACTCGGCGGGGGACAAGCGCGTGGTCAAGACCTGGTCGCGCCGCTCGACGATCATGCCCGAGATGGTCGGCCACACGGTCGCCGTCCACAACGGGAAGAAGTTCATCCCCGTCTACGTCTCCGAGAACATGGTCGGCCACAAGTTCGGCGAGTTCTCCCCGACCCGCACCTTCAAGGGCCACTCGGGCCGGAAGGTCGAGAAGGGCGCGACGCCGGCCCCGGCGGCGGCCCCGGCCAAGTAACGGAGGAACGATGGAAGCCGTCGCCCGCCTCCGCCACTACCGAGGCTCCGCCCAGAAGGTGCGGCTCGTCGCCGACCTGATCCGGATGAAGCCGGTCGGCCGCGCTCTCGCCACGCTGGGCGCCACGCCGAAGGGCTGCTCTCCCGACCTGAAGAAGCTCGTGGAGTCGGCCGTCGCCAACGCCCAGCAGAACGGCTCGGGCGTCGATGCCGACGCGCTCGTCGTCTCGCGCGTCCTCGTCGACGGCGCGGGCCGCAAGCCCCTCCAGCGGAACGCCATGCTCCGCTCGATCTCCAACTACAAGAAGCGCTTCGCCCGGCCCCGCTTCATGAGCGGCCCGCAGGGGCGGATGTGGCTCGTGACGCGGCCGTTCTGCCACGTCACGGTCGTCCTCTCGGACGACCCGGCGGTCCGCCGCAAGGCGGGGCTGCCGGCCGAGCCGGCGCGCCCGGTCGCGAAGAAGAAGGGCGGCAAGGTCGCCGCAGCCGTCGCCAAGGCCGCCGCTCGCCCGCAGGCGCCGAAGGCCGCGCCGAAGGGCGAGGCGAAGGCGAAGGCCCCCCGGGCCAAGAAGGGCGCACCGGCCGCGGAGCCCGGCGCCGGGCAGGAGTAGGACGACGATGGGTCAGAAGGTTCACCCGTACGGGTTCCGCATCGGCTACAACCGGACCTGGCACTCGCGCTGGTACGCGGAGAAGGACTACCTCCGCTTCCTCCACGACGACCTGAAGCTCCGGGACGAGCTCAAGCGCGACCTCTCGAACGCGGCGGTGTCCGAGGTCGAGATCGAGCGCGGCAACAAGCTCAAGATCAACATCATGACCGCCCGCCCCGGCGTCATCATCGGCAAGAAGGGCGCGGCCGTCGACCAGCTCCGCGACCGCCTCCAGCGGCGCCTCGGCAAGGACATCCACGTCAACATCGTGGAGATCCAGCGCCCCGAGACGGACGCCCAGCTCGTCGCCGAGTCGATCGCGATGCAGCTCGAGCGCCGCGTCGCCTTCCGCCGCGCGATGAAGAAGGGGATGGAGTCCGCCTTCCGCTTCGGCGCGCAGGGGATCAAGATCCGCTGCTCGGGCCGCCTCAACGGCGCCGAGATCGCGCGCTCCGAGTGGTACCAGGAGGGGCGGCTGCCGCTCCACACCCTCAAGGCCGACATCGACTACGGCTTCGCCGAGGCCCGCACGACGTACGGGAAGATCGGCGTGAAGTGCTGGATCTACAAGGGCGACCTCCACCGCGCGAAGTCGCGCCGGAAGGTCGCGTAAGGGGCACCCGCCATGTTGATGCCCTCGAAGGTCAAGTACAGGAAGCAGCAGAAGGGGCGCCGTCGCGGCACGGCCCTCCGCGGGGGGACGCTCTCCTTCGGAGAGTTCGGCCTCCAGGCGACCGAGGCCGGGTGGCTCACCGCCCGGCAGATCGAGGCCGGCCGCGTGGCGATCCAGCGCCACGTCAAGCGCGGCGGCAAGCTCTGGATCCGCGTCTTCCCCGACAAGCCGATCACCAAGAAGCCTGCCGAGACCCGAATGGGGAAGGGCAAGGGCGCGCCGGAGATGTGGGTCTCCGTCATCAAGCCCGCCCGGATCCTCTTCGAGATCGAGGGGCTGGACGAGAAGACCGCCCGCGACGCGTTCCGGCTCGCCGCGGACAAGATCGGGATCAAGACCCGGTTCATCTCGCGGTCGTTCGAGGAGGCCGTGCGATGAAGGGGACGACCGTCGAGACGATGAAGGGCTGGTCCGCCGACGAGCGCAACGCGAAGCTCAGGGAATGGACGCAGGCCCTCTTCAACCTCCGTCTCCAGAAGGCCACCGGCCAGCTGGAGAACCCGATGAAGATCCGCGAGCTGCGGCGCGACATCGCGCGGCTGAAGACGGCGGAGAGGCAGGCCCGATGACCACCGAGACCACCACCGCCGCGGCGAAGCCCGCCGCCCGCAAGAGCCGCAAGGTCGGCACGGTCGTCTCCAACAAGATGGAGAAGACCGTCGTCGTCGAGGTCACGCGCCTCGTCAAGCACGGCCGCTACGGCAAGTTCCAGAAGAAGTCCGCCCGCTTCCTCGCGGACGACCGCGTCCACAACTGCATCCCCGGGGACGTCGTCGAGATCGAGGAGACGCGGCCGCTGTCGGCGCGCAAGCGCTGGCGCGTCCGCGCCGTCGTCACGGCGGCGCGGCGGGAAGGGTAGAGGAGAGCCACCATGATCCAGATGGGGACGATCCTCGAGGTCGCGGACAACTCCGGCGCCAAGCGCCTCTCCTGCATCCGCCTCAAGGGCGGGTCGGTGGGGCAGTACGGCCGCCTGGGCGACGTCATCACCTGCGCGGTGAGGGAGTCGGCTCCGGACGCGCCCGATGCGGTCAAGAAGGGGAAGGTCGTGAAGGCGGTCATCGTGCGCACGCGGCGGGAGCAGCGTCGGCGCGACGGCAGCTACATCCGGTTCGACAACAACGCGGCCGTCCTGATCAACAACGACAAGGAGCCGATCGGCACCCGCGTGTTCGGGCCGGTCGCGCGGGAGCTCCGCGAGAGGAAGTTCATGAAGATCATCTCGCTCGCTCCCGAGGTGATCTGAGGCGCCCGCAATGAAGAAGAAGCAGCCCGAGTACACGGGGAAGACCAGGGTCCGGAAGGGCGACGACGTCGTCGTCACCGCCGGCAAGGACCGGGGCGCGCACGGGAAGGTCCTGCGCGTGATCCCGGCGAAGGGGCGGGTCGTGGTGGAGGGCGTGAACCTCATCAAGCGCGCCACGCGCCCGAACCCGCAGAAGAACATCAAGGGCGGGATCGTCGAGAAGGAGGCCCCGGTGGCCCTCTCGAACGTCATGCTCCGCGACCCCGAGACCGGCAAGCCGACCCGCGTCGGCGTCCGGGTCGAGGGGGGCGAGCGCGTGCGCTACGCGCGCCGCGGCGGCAAGGCGACGATCTCGCCGATCGTGAAGAAGGCGGGGGCGTAGGCCATGTCGCGGCTCAGCGAGAAGTACCGTAAGGACGTCGTCCCGGCCCTCAAGAAGGAGTTCGGGATCGAGAACCCCATGGCGGTCCCGAAGATCGACAAGGTCGTCCTCAACATGGGCGTCGGCGAGGCGATCCAGAACGTGAAGATCGTCGAGGCGGCCGCCGAGGAGCTGACGAAGATCGCCGGGCAGCGCGCCGTCATCACGCGCGCGCGCAAGTCGATCGCCACGTTCAAGCTCCGCGAGGGAATGCCGATCGGCTGCCGCGTCACGCTCCGCGGCGCGAAGATGTACGAGTTCCTCGACCGGCTCATGAACATCGCCCTTCCGCGGGTCCGCGACTTCCGCGGCGTGCCCACGCGGGCCTTCGACGGCCGCGGGAACTACACGCTCGGCATCAAGGACCACCTCGTCTTCCCGGAGATCGATCCGGGCAAGGTGGACAAGTCGAAGGGCCTCAACGTCACGATCGTGACGACGGCCGGCTCCGACGACAGGGCGCGCGTCCTGCTCCGCGAGCTGGGCATGCCGTTCGGGCGCTAGGAATTAGGGAGAACCGTCGATGGCTCGTCGCTCCTCTATCGTCAAGGCCAGCCGGAAACCGAAGTTCGCGATCCGGACGCACAACCGCTGCAAGATCTGCGGGCGGCCGCGCTCCTACATCCGCAAGTTCGGCACCTGCCGCATCTGCTTCCGCAACCTCGCGCTCGGCGGCTACGTCCCGGGCGTGACCAAGGCGTCGTGGTGAGGAGGGGCGGATGGCTGCGCTGACCGATCCGATCGCCGACCTCCTCTCCCGCGTCCGTAACGGGCTCTCCGCCCGTCACGAGAAGATCGACGTCCCGTCGTCCCGCCTGAAGATCGAGATCGCCCGCATCCTCAAGGACGAGGGCTACATCAAGAACTTCAAGGTGCTCGACGACAAGGGCGCCGGCCTCCTGCGCCTCTACCTCAAGTACGACGACTCGGGGAACCCCGTCATCCACGGGCTCACCCGCGTCTCCAAGCCGGGCCGCCGCCTCTACCGCGGCAAGGACGAGCTCCCGCGCGTCCTCGGCGGCCTCGGCATCGCCATCGTCTCGACCTCGCAGGGCCTCCTCACCGGCCACGACGCGCGCAAGCGCGGCCTGGGCGGCGAGGTCGTCTGCTCGGTCTGGTAGGCCGGAGGAAGACGATGTCTCGAGTCGGAAGGAAGCCCATCACCCTCCCGAAGGGCGTCGAGGTCAAGGTCGACGCGGCGGGAGTCCACGTCAAGGGGCCGAAGGGCGCGGTCTCCACGCCGGTCCTCGCGGGGATCACCGTCGCCGTCAAGGACGGCCGGGTCGACCTCGCCAGGGCGAGCGAGGAGAAGCAGCAGAAGGCCTTCCACGGCCTGAACCGGGCCCTCGTCCAGAACGCCGTCGTCGGCGTGACGGAGGGGTACCGGAAGGCGATCGACCTCGTCGGCATCGGCTACAAGGCCGAGAAGAAGGGGAGCGAGGTCGTCTTCACCTGCGGCTACTCCCACCCGGTCCGCTTCCCCGAGCCGGCTGGCGTGACGATCGACGTCGCGCCCGACGCGAAGGCGAAGGACGTGACGCACATCGTCGTCACGGGCGTCGACAAGCAGAAGGTCGGCGAGACCGCCACGCGGATCCGCGGCATCAAGCCGCCCGACCCGTACAAGCTCAAGGGCTTCCGCTTCGTCGGCGAGGTCCTGAAGAAGAAGGCCGGAAAGGCCACCGGCAAGTGAGGTCCCGAGGATGAACAGGGCTCAGGCACGCGTCGCGGCGCGCGAAAGGATCCACACGAGGATCCGCCGCAAGGTCGAGGGGACCTCGGAGCGGCCCCGTCTGGCGATCCGCCGGACGCTGAAGTACATCTACGCCCAGCTCATCGACGACGCTTCGGGGCGGACGCTCGCCCAGGCGTCCTCGCGCGAGGAGTCGGTCCTCGGCGGGAAGAAGAGCGCGGCCGGCAAGTCGGCGGCCGTCTCCGTCGGCGCTCTCATCGCGGAGCGCGCCAAGGAGAAGGGGATCGCCGCGGTCGTCTTCGACCGGGGCGGCCACCTCTACCACGGCAACGTCAAGGCTCTCGCCGACTCGGCGCGCGAGAAGGGGTTGAAGTTTTGAGCAGCACACCGAACCGTCCCCCCCGCTTCGGCAACCGTCCGGGCGGCCCGGGCCGAGGCCCCGGCGGTCCGAACCAGGCCCCTCCCCGTCCGCCGGGCGCGCTCGGCGAGGGGCGCGCGGGCCTCGACCTCATCGACCACGTCGTCCACATCAACCGCGTCACCAAGGTCGTCAAGGGCGGCAAGAACTTCTCGTTCTCCGCGCTCGTGATCGTCGGTGACGGCAAGGGCCGCGTCGGCTACGGCGCGGGCAAGGCCAAGGAGGTCCCCACGGCGATCAAGAAGGGGATCGAGATGGCCAAGAAGACGATGATCTCCGTGACGCTGAAGGGGAAGACGATCCCCCACGCCGTCACGGGTCACTACGGCGCCGGCCGCGTCTTCCTGAAGCCCGCCGCGGACGGCACCGGCGTCATCGCCGGCGGCGCGGTCCGCGCGATCCTCGAGGCCGTGGGCGTCCAGAACATCCTGACGAAGTCGCTCGGCACGACGAACCCGCACAACGTCGTCAAGGCGACCTTCGACGCCCTCCGGAACCTCCACCTGGCCGAGGCGATCCTCAAGGCCCGCGGCCGGCAGTCCGGCGCGCCGGCCGTCGAGGCGGCCCCGGCGGCCCCGGCCGCCGAGGCGGCGCCCGAGGCGGTGGCGGAGACGAAGTGATGGCCGAGAAAGAGAAGAGCTCCAAGAAGGACGTCGACGCCCTCCTGACCGAGGTCGCGTCGGCGGCCGGGGTGCCGAAGAAGGCCGCGGCGAAGGCCGCTCCCTCCGCGAAGCCGGCCGCGAAGCCGGCGGAGGAGAAGAAGAGCCTCCGGATCCGCCAGGTGAAGTCCGGCATCTGCGCCCCGGTCGACCAGAAGCAGGCCCTCAAGGGCCTCGGCCTCCGGCGGATCCGCCACGAGGTCGTCCGGCCCGACACGCCCGCCGTGCGCGGGCAGATCCTCAAGGTCCGCCACCTCGTCGAGGTCGTGGGCGAGTAGCGAGAGGGACGAGACGCCATGGCTCACGGACTCCACACACTCGGCCCCCGGAAGGGCGCCACGTCGGCGCGCAAGCGCGTCGGCCGCGGCCCGGGCTCCGGTCTCGGGAAGACCTCCGGCAAGGGCCACAAGGGACAGCAGTCCCGCAGCGGCTATTCCGGCCAGCTCGGGCGCGAGGGCGGCCAGATGCCGCTCCACCGCCGGCTCCCCAAGCGCGGCTTCAAGAACATCTTCCGCAAGCAGTGGAACGTCGTCCCGGTCGAGGCGCTCGAGCGCGTCTTCGCCGCGGGCGCCACGGTCGACGCCGACGCTCTCGGCAAGGCCGGCCTCCTCAAGCGCAAGGGCCTCGACGTGAAGGTCCTCGGCACCGGCGAGCTGAAGAAGTCCCTGACGGTCGTCGCGCACCAGTTCACCGAGGGCGCGCGGAAGAAGATCGAGGCGGCCGGCGGCCGCTGCCAGGAAGCCGGCGCGTGATCCTCTTCGAGTCTTTCCGGAACATCTTCGCGGTCCCGGACCTCCGGAAGAGGGTCCTCTTCACCTTCGGGCTGCTGGCGATCTACCGGATCGGCGCGCACATCCCCACGCCGGGGCTCGATCCCACGGCCCTCGAGGAGTTCTTCAAGGCGAGCGCCGGCGGGCTCCTCGGGTTCCTGGACATCTTCTCGGGGGGCGCGCTCCGCCGTCTCTCCGTGTTCGCCCTCGGCATCACGCCCTACATCACGGCGTCGATCATCCTGCAGCTCCTCACCGTCGTCTGGCCCTACCTCGAGAAGCTCTCCAAGGAAGGGGAGATGGGCCGGCGCAAGATCACGCAGTACACCCGGTACGGCACGGTCGTCCTCTCGGTCGTCCAGGGCGCGGGCATCGCGCTCTGGCTGTGGGCGACGACGACCCCGACGGGCAAGTTCCTCGTCTTCCGCGACCCGACCTCCGAGAGCGGCAAGTTCGGGTTCGTCCTCATGGCGATCCTGACCCTCACCACGGGGACGGCCTTCGTCATGTGGCTCGGAGAGCAGATCACCGAGCGCGGGATCGGGAACGGCATCTCGCTCATCATCTTCGCCGGCATCGTCGTCGGCCTGCCGACGGCGATCATCCGCTCGTTCCAGCAGATCCAGCGCGGGCAGATGTCGCTCTTCACGGCGCTCCTGCTCTTCGTCTTCATGCTCGTCGTCGTCGCGGCGATCGTCTTCGTCGAGCGGGCCCAGCGGCGCATCCCGGTCCAGTACGCCAAGCGCGTCGTGGGCCGGCGCGTCTACGGCGGGCAGAACACCTACCTGCCCCTCCGGGTGAACACGGGCGGCGTCATCCCGATCATCTTCGCCGTCTCGATCATCCAGTTCCCGCAGTACCTGGCGTCGGCGTTCAAGAGCGACTTCATGAAGAAGATCGCCGACCAGCTCGCGATGGGCCAGCCCCTCTACAACCTCTTCTACGGCCTCGCGATCGTCTTCTTCTGCTACTTCTACATCTCGATCATCTTCAACCCGACGGACACCGCCGAGAACATGCGGAAGTACGGCGGGTTCATCCCGGGGATCCGCCCCGGCAAGGCGACGTCCGACTACATCGACAGCGTCCTGACGCGCATCACGCTCATCGGCGCCCTCTACCTCGTCGTCGTCGCCCTGATCCCCGAGTTCCTGCTCATGGGCTTCAAGGTCCAGGGCATCCCGGGGATCGGCCCCTGGCTCGACGCGAACCTCCCGACGTTCGTCACGCAGGGTCTCGGCGTGCCGTTCTACTTCGGCGGCACCTCGCTCCTGATCGTGGTCGGCGTCGCGATGGACACCGTTCAGCAGATCGAATCGCAGCTCGTGATGCGGAACTACGACGGGTTCCTCAAGAAGGGCCGCATCCGGGGGCGGAGGGGGTAACGCCATGCCGGTCGACGTGGTCTTCTTCGGTCCTCCAGGTTCCGGGAAGGGGACGCAGGCCTCCCGCCTCGCCGCCTCTCTCGGGATCCCGCAGATTTCGACGGGGGACCTCCTCCGTGCGAATGTCGCTCGCGGGACGGAGCTCGGGAAGGTCGCGAAGCCGGTCATGGAGTCGGGGGCCCTCGTGCCCGACGACCTCGTGACACGGATGCTCAAGGAGCGCATCGAGGAGCCCGACGCGGCGACCGGCGCGCTCTTCGACGGCTACCCGCGCACGGTGCCGCAGGCCGAGGCCCTCGACCGCCTGCTCGAGGAGGAGGGCCGCTCGCTCACCGCGGTCCTCTTCATCGACGTGCCGGACGCCGTCATCGTCGAGCGGCTCGTGAAGCGCGCGGAGATCGAGGGGCGGGCGGACGACACGCCGGAGACGGTGACCGCGCGCCTCAGGGTCTACCGCGAGAAGACGGAGCCGCTCGCCGAGCTCTACCGGGCGCACGGCGTCTTCCACCGGATCGACGGGGACCGCTCCGTGGAGGCCGTTGCGGAGGACGTCCTCGCCGCCGTGAAGAGGGCCTCGGGCGGGAAGGTCGGATGATCACGCTCAAGGGACGGACGGAGCTCCTGAAGATGGAGCGTGCGACGTGGATCGTCCAGCAGACGCTGGCCGAGTGCGTCGCGGCGTGCCGTCCCGGGGTCACCACGGAGGAGATCGACCGGATCGCCGCGGAGGGGATCCGGAAGCGGGGAGGCCGCGCGGCCTTCCCGGGATACCGGGGGTACCCGAAGACGATCTGCTCCTCGGTCAACGAGGAGGTCGTCCACGGGATCCCGACCCCGAAGCGGAAGCTCCGCGACGGGGACATCGTCGGGCTCGACCTCGGGGCCATCGTCGACGGCTACTTCGGCGACGCGGCCCGGACGGCCGTCGTCGGGGAGGTCCCGGCGGAGGTCCGCGGCCTCGTGCGCAACACCTGGCGGGCGCTCGTCGCCGGGGTGTCGGCGGTGAGGGTCGGAGGCCGGATCAGCGACATCGGGGCCGCCGTCGAGGCGGTCGCGAAGGAGAACGGCTACGGCGTCGTCCGCGAGTACGTCGGTCACGGGATCGGGACCGCGCTCCACGAGGAGCCCCAGGTCCCGAACTACGGACCGGGCGGCAAGGGCGAGCGGATCCGCGAGGGGATGACCCTCGCGATCGAGCCGATGTTCAACCTCGGGACGGCCCGGGTCAGCCTCGCCCCGGACGGCTGGACGGTCCGGACGGCCGACGGAAAGCCGTCGGCGCACTTCGAGCACACCGTCGTGGCGACGGCCGCGGGCCCCGTGGTCCTCGGCTTCGGCCGGTACTCGGCCGACGGCGTCGTGACGGGCGCTCCCGACGAGATGGATTACCCCTCCCCGGCGGCGCCGCCGAGCGGGGAACCGGCCGCCCCGGGCGAGGCCCGGGTCTGAGAGGAGAGGGTTTCGAGGCGCAGATGTCGAAGGAAGACGCCATCGAGGTGACCGCGACGGTCATCGAGCCCCTGCCGAACGCCATGTTCAAGGTGGAGCTCGAGAACAAGCACCAGGTCCTGGCCCACATCTCCGGGAAGATGAGGAAGCACTTCATCCGCATCCTCCCCGGCGACAAGGTGCTCGTGGAGCTCTCTCCGTACGACCTGAACCGGGGTCGGATCATCTACAGGTACAAGTAAGTTACACTGTAAGGCTCCGCCGGCTCCCCCGGGAGGCCGGGGGCGAAAAGATCGAGGAACACCTATGAAAGTCCGCGCGTCCGTGAAGAAGATCTGCTCCAAATGCAAGGTGATCCGCCGGGCCGGAGTCGTCCGCGTCATCTGCGAGAACGCCAAGCACAAGCAGCGTCAGGGTTAGAGGGAAGAGGGAATGGCTCGTATCTCCGGCGTCGATCTCCCCCCGAACAAGCGAGTCGAGATCGGTCTCACCTACATCTTCGGGATCGGCCGCCCGACGGCGAAGCAGATCCTGAAGGACGCGGGCGTGGGCCTCGACACGCGGGTCAAGGACCTGTCCGAGGACGAGGTCTCGAAGATCCGCAAGAAGATCCAGGACGACGTGAAGGTCGAGGGCGACCTCCGGAAGGAGACGGCCCAGGACATCAAGCGTCTGATGGACATCGGCTGCTATCGGGGCCTCCGGCACCGCCGCGGCCTGCCCGTCCGCGGCCAGCGCACGCACACCAACGCCCGGACCCGGAAGGGCCCGCGCCGCGGCGCCGTGGCCGGCAAGAAGAAGGCTACGAAGAAGTAGCAGGAGTGAGGAGCAGGAAAGCCGATGGCTGCCGCTGACGCCAAGGGCCGCAAGAAGGGCCCCAAGAAGGAAAAGAAGAACGTCCCGCACGCCGTGGCCACGGTCCAGGCGTCGTTCAACAACACGATCGTCTCGATCACGGACCCCTCGGGCAACGTGCTCGCCTGGTCGTCCGCGGGCCGGATCGGGTTCAAGGGCTCCCGCAAGGGGACTCCGTTCGCCGCGCAGCTCGCCGCGGGCAACGCCGCGCAGCTCGCGCAGGAGCACGGCGTGAGGACTCTCGACGTCCGCGTCCAGGGCCCGGGCGCCGGCCGCGAGAGCGCGATCCGCGCCCTCGCCGCCGCGGGGCTCGACATCCGCTCCATCAAGGACGCGACCCCGATCCCGCACAACGGCTGCCGTCCCCGCAAGCGGCGCCGCGTCTGATCCTGGCACCCGCGCCGGGAGGGCCCCGCCCTCCCGGCCGGTAGCGAAAAGGGGAGGCCCCCGAGCCTCCCGGCCCCCCGGAGCGGGGGGAGATTCCGGCGCGCGACGGGCGCGCCGGCGCCCGTAAACCGGCTCCCGATTCCGGGCCGGGACGAAGGGCGGAACGAAACGACGGAGTCGGCCTGGAGGTGTCCGTTCCCGTGGCGCGTTATCGCGAATCCGTCTGCCGGCTCTGCCGGCGCGAGGCCATGAAGCTCTTCCTGAAGGGCGACCGCTGCTTCACCAACAAGTGCGCCATCGAGCGCCGGAACTTCCCGCCCGGCCAGCACGGCAAGCGGCGCTCGAAGATCCTCGGCTACGGCATCCAGCTCCGCGAGAAGCAGAAGCTGAAGAGGTTCTACGGGCTCCTCGAGGGGCAGTTCCGCCTCACGTTCGAGAAGGCCGAGCGGATGCGCGGCGTCACCGGCGAGAACCTCCTCTCGCTCCTCGAGCGCCGCCTCGACAACGTCGTCCACAGGCTCGGCTTCGCCGCCTCCCGCCAGCAGGCGCGCCAGCTCGTCCGTCACGGCCACGTCACCGTGAACGGCCGCAAGGTCAACGTCCCGAGCTTCGTCGTCGGGGCGGGCACGGTCGTCGCCATCAAGGACAAGAGCCGTTCGAACCCCGGCGTCGTCGCCGCGGTCGACTCCGCCAAGGGGCGCGGCGTCCCGGAGTGGCTCGAGCTCAACTCCACCGAGTTCAAGGGGACGGTCAAGGCGCTGCCGCGCCGCGAGGACGTCTCCCTGCAGGTCAACGAGAAGCTCATCGTCGAGCTCTACAGCAAGTAACGGGCGGGGCCCGAGGAGAAGCGAACGATGATGTGGAAGGGCTTCCAGCGACCGAACCGCCTCGAGGTGGACGAGGAGTCGGGGAACTACGGCCGGTTCACCGCCCAGCCGCTCGAGCGGGGCTGGGGGACGACGGTCGGGAACGCGCTCAGGCGCGTCCTCCTCTCGTCGATCGAGGGGGCGGCCATCACGGCCGTCAAGATCGACGGCGTCGAGCACGAGTTCACGGCGATGCCCGGCGTCGTCGAGGACGTGACGGACGTCATCCTGAACCTCAAGAGCCTCGCCATCCGGATGCACGACGACGGCCCGAGGACGCTCGTCCTCGACGCCAAGACGAAGGGCATCGTGACGGCCGACGCGTTCGAGGACGACGCGCAGGTCGAGATCCTCAACCCCGAGGCGCCCGTCGCGACGCTCGCCGACGGCGGCCGCCTCCGCCTGGAGGCGACGGTCACGAAGGGGCGCGGCTACATCCCCGCCGACCGCAACTTCGACTCCGAGGCGCCGATCGGGACGATCCCGCTCGACTCCGCGCACTCGCCGGTCCGCCGCGTGAACTACCACGTCGAGGCGGCCCGCGTCGGCCAGGCGACGGACTACGACAAGCTCGTCCTCGAGGTCTGGACGAACGGAACGATCACGCCGCGCGACGCGGTCGGGGTCGCCGCCGTCCTCCTCCGCGAGCACCTCAACATTTTCGTGAACCTCGAGACGGAGGAGGGGAGCGGGGCCACGGGCCCCGAGATCCCCCAGAGCGAGCTCGACGCCCTCCTCGACACGAACGTCGAGGAGCTGGAGCTCTCGGTCCGCAGCGCGAACTGCCTGAAGAACGCCGGCATCCGGACTCTCAGGGAGCTCGTGCAGAAGACCGAGAAGGAGATGCTCGAGACGAAGAACTTCGGGCGGAAGAGCCTGAACGAGATCAAGGAGATCCTGCGCGAGAAGGGGCTCGCCTTCGGCATGAAGCTCGAGGCTCCGACGGGCGCGGGGCGCTGAGGACCTGACCGATGCAGCACAACCGGGCCGGACGCAAGCTGGGGCGGACCAGCGCTCACCGCAAGGCCCTCTTCCGCAACCAGCTCGACTCCCTCATCCTCCACGAGAGGATCCAGACGACGATCCACAAGGCGAAGGAGCTCCGGCCCCTCGCCGAGAAGATGGTCACGCTCGGCAAGCGGGGCGGCCTCCACGCGCGCCGCCTCGCCCTGCGCGACCTCTCCCAGGACGCCGCGAAGAAGCTGTTCGACGAGATCGCCCCGCGCTTCGCGACGCGGCCGGGCGGCTACACCCGGATCCTGAAGCTCGGCCAGCGCCCCGGCGACGCCGCGGAGAAGGCGATCATCGAGTTCGTCGACTTCGACTTCGCCCAGAAGCGCGCCGAGAAGAAGGCCGCCGAGAAGGCCGTCGCCGAGAAGAAGGAGACGCTCCTCGAGAAGGCGCGCCGCCTCGTCACCGGCAAGGGGGGCGAGAAGGAGGCCGGGAAGGCCGACGAGGCCCCCGCCACGGAGGAGGCCGAGAAGGCCGAGAAGAAGGCCGAGAAGAAGGCCGCCCCGAAGGCGAAGGCCGCCAAGCCCGCCGCGCCGAAGGCCCCGAAGGCCAAGGCGGAGAAGAAGGGCGGCTCGACGACGCGCACGCCCCGCAAGGCCGGCGGCGCCTGATCCTCCAGGGCTAGACCGGAGACCCCGAGGGCCCTTCGCCGCACGGCGAAGGGCCCTTTCCATTTGTAGGGCCGGCCGGCGAGGCCAGCACGGCCTCGAGCTCGGCGAGGAGCGCCCCGGTCGAGAACGGCTTCGTCAGGAAGCGCGCCGCTCCGAGCTTGATCGCCGTCGCGCGCTCCTCGGGCCGGTTGCTTCCCGTCAGGACGATCACCGGGATGCGCGCCGTCCGCGGGCCCGCCTTCAGCCGCTCGAGGACGTCGAGGCCCGAGAGCCCAGGGGCGAGCGAGACGTCGAGGAGGACGGCGTCCGGCGGCTCCGCCGCCGCCGTGCCGAGCGCTGCGGCGCCGTCGGCCGCCTCGACGGGCACGAGGCCCGCCGTGCGGAGCTTGAAGGCGAGGATCTTCCGGATGTACGGCTCGTCGTCCACGACGAGGACCCGCTTCCCCCGGAGGCCGGCTCCCGCTTCCACCGGGGCGAGTCTACCGGCGCCGGAGGAGGAGGACCACGGCCGCGGCGTCGCGCCTGCCGTGCGTGATCGTGACGTGCGCCGCGGCGACGCCGAGCTCCTCGGCCCGCGCCCGGGCGCGCCCGAGGAGCGCGAGCCGCGGGGGGCCGCCGGGCTCGCGTGCGACGGCGATCTCCCGGAAGGCGACGCCCCGCATCCCGGTCCCCAGGGCCTTCATCGCCGCCTCCTTCGCC
>JBDIBE010000009.1:0-21257 GCA_039812785.1 Thermoanaerobaculia bacterium
GCCGGGGTCGGATCGAGGAGGGGTGCGACCTCGGCGGGCGACGCGGCGGCGAGGGCGGCCGCCTCCTCCGGAGGACGGGCGAGCGCCTCCTCGACGGATCCCGCGGCGAGGAGGAGGCGCGCGAGGCCGCGGGCGCGCGCGCCGCGGGCGCGGAGGCTCCACGAGAGGACGGCGTCGGAAGGCATCCGCCGGGTGCGCATCTTGCGTAGGGACGCTGACTATAATGCCCTCCTCCGTGAGACACCGTCGCCGCGCTCTCGCCACGGGCCTTTCCGCCGCCCTCGTTCTCTGCGTGTCCGCCTGCGCCTCGTCCCCGTCCGACGCCGCGCGCGCCGCCGCCGACCAGAAGGCCTACGGCGCGCGGATGGCCGGGGACGGCTTCTGGCGCGAGGCCCTCTTCCGGTTCGAGCGGGCCGCCAGGCTCGCGCCCGACGACCCGGAGATCCTCAACAACCTCGCGGTCGCCTGCGAGGCCACGGGGGAGACGGCCCGGGCGCTCGCCGCCTACAAGCGGGCCCTCGAGCTCCGCCCCGGCGACCAGAAGATCAAGCGGAACTACGCGCGCTTCGCCGAGTACTACACGGCGCTCCAGCGCGGCCCGCAGCCGGCGGTCCCGAAGTGAGAAGGCCGTCCGCCCTCCTCGCCGTCGTCCTCCTCCTCGCCGCGCAGGCGGGGCCCGCCCTCGCCGGCTCGCGCGAGGTCCGCCTTCGCCTCCCGCTCCGCCCGAAGCTCGCCGTCACCGGGCGCGAGCGGATCTCCCTCGCCCCGTTCCTCGTCGCCTCGCGCCTCTCGGAGCGGAAGGAGGCGCAGCAGGTCAAGGACCTCGACCTCGACACCGAGTTCCGGCGCTACCTGGGCAAGCAGATCGCGCGGCGGACGAAGATGAACGTCGTCACGATGCCGGCCGACGTGAAGCTCCCCTCGACGGAGCTGAAGGCCCTGGGCGACGCGACGGACTTCTGGAAGGAGCTCGGGGCCCGCGTCGGCGCCGACGTCCTCCTCTCCGGGATCGTCGACTTCAAGGTCGAGGACAAGTCGGGGTACAAGACGGAGGAGTACGTCAGCCGGGTCGACGGGCGGACCTACTACCGGCAGGTCTTCGTCGAGTCGACGGGCTTCACGTTCGAGGTGACGCTCGTCGCCTTCGACGGGCGGACCGGCGCGAAGCTCTTCCAGGAGACCTTCAAGGACCAGAAGGAGAAGAACCGCCGGGTCGCGGACGAGATGGTCGGTCTCTTCGAGAACCTCTTCTCCCTCGAGAACCAGATGCTCGGCCTGTTCGTCGTGAGGGAAAGGGAGGCCAACCGATATGTCTTCGACTAGGCGGAACGCGCTCCGTCGCGCCTTCCCGGCGGCGCTCGCCGCGCTCCTCCTCGCCGCGGCCCTTCCCGCGTCCGCGCAGGGCCAGAACAAGGTCGTCTACGACAAGTTCGACTGGAAGATCTACGCCTCGACGCACTTCCGGATCTACCACTACGACCGCGGGACGCCGGCGCTCGGCAAGGTCGCCTCGATGGCCGAGTCGGCCTACGACGACCTCTCGCGCCGGCTGAACTACCAGATCCCGAAGCCGATCCCCCTGCTCTATTACGTCTCCCACGCGGAGTTCGAGCAGAACAACGTCATCCTGAACTTCATCCCCGAGGGGGTCGGGGCGTTCGCGGAGCCCGCCCGGAACCGGATGGTCCTCCCGATCGACCTGCCGGACGAGAAGCTCCAGAACCTCATCGCGCACGAGCTGACCCACATCTTCCAGTACGAGATCCTCTACGGCGGGCGGCTCTCGCGGGCGCTGACGACGAGCATCCCGACCTGGTTCATGGAGGGGATGGCCTCGTACTTCGCCAAGGACGAGGACGAGAAGGACCGGATGTTCATCCGCGACGCGGTGAACTCCGACCTCATCCCGCCGATCACCCGCGTCAACATCAACGGCTACCCCGCCTACCGCTTCGGGCACGCCTTCTTCGACTTCGTCGAGGCCGAGTGGGGGAAGGACGCCGTCCGCGAGCTCGTCTTCGAGTTCCGCTCCTTCCTCGGGCGCGACATCGCCGTCGCGCTCAGGAAGACGTTCGGGATCGAGCCGGACGACTTCGACCTGAAGTTCCGGCGCTACCTCCGGAGGAAGTACCTCCCGCTCCTCGCCGTGAAGGGGGAGCCCTCCGAGTACGGCGAGCGGTTCCGCGTCGGCTCCTGGGAGCGCCCCTCCTACGAGGTGGGCGCCGCGCCCTCCCCCTCGGGCGACTTCGTGGCGACGCTCACGACGTACAAGGAAGACATCGACATCGCGCTCCTCTCGACGAAGTCGCGCAAGCTCTGGAAGAACCTCTCGCCGGGACGGACGACGAAGTACGAGTACATCTCGGCCCAGTTCCTCACGATGGGCCCCGAGAGCGGGCGGGACCTCTCCTTCGCCCCCGACGGCGACCGGATCGCCGTCTTCGCCCGGCGCGAGCGGGGCCGCCAGCTCTTCATCTTCTCCGCCCGCGGCGGCGGCGTCGTCGACCGGATCCCCGTCGCGCCCGACATGCCGCTCTCCCCGGCCTTCTCGCCCGACGGCGGGAGCGTCGTCTTCTCCGGGATCGCCGGCACCTCGCGCGACATCTTCCTCCTCGACCTCGGCACGCGGTCGCTGAAGAACCTGACGGCCGACGAGGCGTACGACACCGCCCCCGTCTTCTCCCCCGACGGGAAGTTCGTCTACCACACGAAGATCGTCGGCGGCCTCCAGAAGATCGTCCGCTTCCCGCTCGAGGACCCCGCGAAGGTCGAGCAGGTGACGTGGGGAGAGGGGAACGACGACGACGCCGCGTTCTCGCCCGACGGCAAGCGGCTCTACTTCGCCTCGTCGCGGGGCGGCATCTTCAACATCTACGGGCAGGACCTCTCCTCGGGCGAGGTCGTCCAGTACACCGACGTCATCGGCATCGCGCTCGGTCCCGGCGCCTACATCGGGCCCGACGGCCAGGAGAAGGTCGTCTTCTCCGGGTACCAGGACGGCCGGTTCCAGCTCTACGTGGCCGACGCGAGGAAGCCGCTCAAGAAGATGGAGGAGAAGGCGCTTCCGCCGGCGCCGATCCAGCGGACCGCGACGCCCGACTTCGTCCCCGCAATCGAGGTCGCCGTCGACCCCGACAAGGTGACGAAGTCGAAGTTCAGCATGTTCTTCGACGACATCGGCGGCTACGCCGGCGTCAACTCGGACGGCACCTTCGTCTCGTCCGTGAGGGTCGGCCTCTCCGACTACCTCGGCGACCGCCGCGCCATCCTCATCTGGGACACGCTCGCCGGCTACTCGAACATCAACGCGCTCTACTTCAACCTGAAGCGGCGCTTCCAGTGGGGGCTCCAGGGCTACGACCAGCGGACGTACTTCATCGGGGTGAACACCTACGGCGAGTACCAGTCGACGCAGCGCTTCTCGCGGGAGACGGGCGTCAACGTCCTCGGCGTCTACCCCCTCTCGCGCTACACCCGGCTCGAGGGCTCCTTCGGCTACCTGTCGAGGTCGATCGACGCCGCCTACATCGTCACGAACATCGACGGCTCGCAGGCGACGATCTTCCTGCCCCGCAAGGACGACACCGTCCAGGCGACCGGCGGCTTCGGCTACGACGGGACGCGCTACAAGGGCTTCGGCCCGCACGGCGGGCAGGCGCTCTCGGTGAACTACCGGTACATGCCCGATTTCACCGACGGCGGCACGCTCTCCTCGGACCTCATCGCCGAGGCGCGCGCCTACGTCCCGATCTCGCGCCGGACGAACTTCGCCTTCCGCGCCTTCGCCGGGTACTCGACCGGCGCGGTGCCGACCGTCTTCGCCTTCGGCGGCCTCGACAACCTGCGCGGCTACGACTACCGGACGGTCATCGGCAACCGGATCGCCTACCTCAACTCGGAGTTCCGGTTCCCGCTCATCGACGCCCTCGTCACCGGCATCGGCCTCAACTTTGCCGGGGTTCGCGGGCGCGTCTTCTTCGACATCGGGGGCGCCCGCCTGAACGGCGAGGACGTGACCTGGTGGGAGGACGGCCGCCTCGTCGACGCGAAGGCCTCCTGGGGCTTCGGGCTGACGGCCTACTTCCTCGGGGTGCCGTGGAACTTCGACTTCGCCCGGCCGACCGACCTGAAGCACAACCTCGACAATTGGCAGTTCACCTTCTACATCGGGCCCGGCTCGTTCTGAGGCGCCCGGGGAGCCGGGAAAGGGTGACGGGAGTCACCCCGGCCCCCCCGGCACCGGCCTAGAATGTCGCCGTGCGGATACGCGTGCTCGGAGCCTACGGCGGCTCTTCGCCGTGGCATCGCCAGACCTCCTTCCTCCTCGACGGGACGGTCTCGCTCGACGCGGGCGCGCTGACGCAGTCGCTGACGCTCGAGGAGCAGGCGCGCGTGCGGTCGATCATCATCACGCACTCCCACCTCGACCACGTCGCCTCGCTCCCGTTCCTCGTCGAGAACGTCTTCGGCCGGACGAGCGGCGCGATCGAGATCGTGGCGACGAAGGAGGTCGCGGGCCTCCTGCAGGACCACCTCTTCAACGACGCGATCTGGCCCGACTTCACGCGGATCCCGAACCACCTCCTCCCGGCGATCACCTTCCGCGTCATCGAGGCCGGCGTCCCGTTCCGCGTCGACGGCCTCATGGCGATGGCGGTCCCCGTCTCGCACGTCGTCCCGACGTTCGGCTACCTCGTCTGGAACGACGAGTCCTGCGTCGTCTTCTCGAGCGACACCGGCCCGACCGAACGCCTCTGGGCCGAGGCGCGGAATCGCCCGGACCTGAAGGCGATCTTCGTCGAGTGCTCGTTCCCCGACGCGATGGCCGAGATCGCCGAGGTCTCGAAGCACCTGACGCCGGCCACGCTCCGCGCCGAGATGCGGAAGTTCCCGCCCGGCGTCCCGGTGAACCTCTACCACATGAAGCCCCCGACGCTCCCCCAGCTCCGCGCCGACGTCGCCGCGCTCTCCGACCCGCGGGTCCGGCTGCTGGACGACGGAGACGAGCTCGAGGTCTGAAGTACCTCGGGGGGACCCTGGCCCTGCGGGGCTGAAATGATCTCGGGGGGACCCTGGCCCTGCGGGCCAGCGGCCGGTCCCCCCGAACCCCCTCCGAGCCGTCTCTGATCTTCGCGGTGTGGCCGCTTCGGCCCTGCGGGCCAGCGGCCGGTCCCCCCGAACCCCCTCCGAGCCGTCTCTGATCTTCGCGGTGTGGCCGCTTCGGCCCTGCGGGCCGGGAGCGGTCAGCCGGCGGACGCGAGGCGATCGAGGGCGAGGAGCTCGCTCGCGAGCTCGAAGACGAGGCGGCGGCGGTTCGCCTCCGGGAGGCCGCGCGGCGGGACCGGGTCGCGCAGCGAGGCGAGGAGCCGGAGGCGCGTACCGGAGGGGCGGGGCTCGAGGCGAAAGGTCCGCGCCCGGAAGAGGGCGAGCGGTCCTTCCGCCTCGACGGCGAGGCCGTCGGGGAGGAGCGTGACGCGCTCCCGGCGGAGGAGCCGGGCGCCCTCGACGAGCTCCTGGTCGAAGCCGTCGTCGCGGCGGACGAGGCCCGCCACCGTCCAGCCCTCGGGAAGGAGGGCCGCCTGCGTCGCGGGGTCCGAGAGGAGGGCGTGGAGCCGGGCGGGCGCCTCGGCGCTCGCGTGGTAGACGGCGAGCGTCGCCTCGTCGATGGGCGCGGCCGCCGGCAGCCCCTCGGGGATCGGCGGACCGAAGAAGGCCTCGAGCCCGTCGGCGTCGGCGGCGGCGAGCGGAACGCGGAGGCGGCTCCAGGCGTCGGAGATCTCGAGGACGCCGGCGCTCCAGCGCAGGAGCCGGTCGTCGAGAAGGCGGAAGAGGTCGGGGCCGTCGTCGGCCCGCGGCTCGACGTCGCCTGCCGGCTCGAGCCCGTAGAGCCTCCGCTCGTCGCCGCGCGCCTCGAGGACGAGCGCTGGCCGGCCGTCCTCGTGGCGGACCGAGATCGTCCCGTAGCCCGTCGCCTCGCTCGCTGCTTCCTGGGCGAGCGGAAGCGGCGCCGGGAGCGGGAAGGAGACGTCGAGGAGAAGCGACCCGCGCTCGGCGAGGAGGACCGGGCGAGCCGTGCCGTCGGGGTGTCGCGCGATCGCGCGGTCGGCCGCGAAGGCCGCCGCGGCCGCGAGCGCCGCGAACGCCTCGAGACGCGCTGCGCCCCGGAGGCCGGCGCCGTCCGAGAGCCACGTCTCGAGGTGCGCCTCCGGCGTCGCGTCGCCGGTCGCGCGCAGGGGAACCTGCGCCTGGAAACGGACGAAGAGGTCGGCGAGGAGGCGCGGCTCGGGGAGGGCGCCGACGGGATGCCCGAGCGCCTCGAGCGCCTCGGCGACGGCGCCCATCCGCTCAGCGGGCCGCGGGCGCGGCGGCGAGGACGGACGAGAACGCCAGGCGGTGGACGCGCGGGTCGGCGGCGAGCTCGGGGTGGAACGTCGCCGCGACGACGTTCCCCTGCCGCACGAGGACCGGGTCGCCGTCGCGCCGGGCGAGGACCTCGACCCCCTCGCCGAGGTCCGCCAGCTTCGGCGCGCGGATGAAGACGGCCTCGAGCGGCGCGCTCCCGAGCGCTTCGCGGTCGAGGTCGGTCAGCGTCACGACGGCGGAGTCGAGCTGGCGGCCGTAGGCGTTGCGGACCGCGGTCGCCCGGAGGAGGCCGAGGCCGTCGCGGTCGGGGCGGGTGATGTGACGCGCCGCGAGGATGACGCCGGCGCAGGTCGCGAAGAGCGGGTCGCCGCGGCGGGCGACCTCGACGATCGCCGCGGCGACGCCCGTCCCCTCCATCAGCTTCCACATCGTCGTCGACTCCCCGCCGGGGAGGACGAGGCCCGCGCTCGCGCGGACCTCCTCCGCCGTCCGGACGGGGCGCGCCTCGATCCCGAGGCGCGCGAGGGCCGCCCCGTGCGCCTCGAAGTCGCCCTGCAGGGCGAGGACGCCGACCACCCTCACCAGCCCCGGGTCTGCAGGAGCTCCGACTCGACGAGCTTGCCCGCCTCGATCCCCTTCATCCCCTCGCCGAGGTTCTCGGAGGCTTTCGCGACGCGGGCCGGGTCGTCCCAGTGCGTCGTCGCCTCGACGATCGCCCGGGCGCGGACGGCCGGGTCGGACGACTTGAAGATGCCCGAGCCGACGAAGACCGCCTCGGCGCCGAGGATCCGGCAGAGCGCCGCGTCCGCCGGCGTCGCGACGCCGCCCGCGGCGAAGTTCGGGACGGGGAGGCGGCCGTTCTCGGCGACCCAGACGACGAGCTCGAACGGCGCGGCGAGCTGCTTGGCCGCGGCCATCCACTCGTCGCGGGAGAGGAGGGTCAGCGACTTCATCTGCCGCGTCACCTCGCGAAGGTGCTTCACGGCGTGGACGATGTCGCCCGTCCCCGCCTCGCCCTTCGTCCGGATCATCGCGGCCCCCTCGCCGATCCTCCGGAGCGCCTCGCCGAGGTTCCGGCAGCCGCAGACGAACGGGACCTTGTAGTCGTGCTTGTAGACGTGGTTCTCCTCGTCGGCGGGCGTGAGGACCTCGCTCTCGTCGATGAAGTCGACCTCGAGCGCCTCGAGGACCCGCGCCTCGGCGACGTGGCCGATGCGGCACTTCGCCATGACGGGGATCGAGACCGCCTCCTGGATCTCCCGGATCTTCGCGACCGGGGACATCCGCGCCACGCCGCCGTCGCGGCGGATGTCGGACGGGACGCGCTCGAGCGCCATGACAGCGGACGCGCCGGCGTCCTCGGCGACCTTCGCCTGCTCGGCGTTGACGACGTCCATGATGACGCCGCCCTTGAGCATCTCGGCGAGGCCGACCTTGACCCGGAACGCGTCGGAGGTGAAGGGGGAGGAGAAGACGGGGCTGCTGCTCATGGCGTATCCCTTTCAGATCTGGATGAGGGCTTCCTCGCGCCGCTCCTCGACGCGGGGGGCGCGGCGCTGCGCGCGACGGACGGCGGCCCGCGCGAGGGCCCCGACGCTCTCGAGGGCCTTCTCGAGCTCGGCGCCCGAGGCGCGGGTGACGGAGATGCGGAGGGACGGGGCGTCGGCGCGGTCGGGGGCGTAGTCGCCGCCGGGCGAGACGAGGACCCCCTCGCCGCGCGCGGCCTCGGCGAGCTCGCGCCCCGAGATGCCCGCGGGGAGCTCGACCCAGAGGACCCATCCCCCGAGCGGCCTCTCGCAGCGGGTGCCGACGGGGAAGCTCCGGAGGACGGCCTTCTGCGCGGCGGCGAGGCGCGTCTTCAGGCGCGCCTTCACGTGGAGGAGGTGGCGGTCGTAGTCGCCCCGGGAGAGGAAGACGTTCAGCGCCGCCTGGAGGACCGGCGGCGAGGTCAGCTCGCCGATCCGCTTGAGCGCCGCGAGGCGGTGGACGAACTCGCGCGGCCCGGAGATCCAGCCGACGCGGACGCCCGGGAAGAGCGCCTTGGAGATCGTCCCGAGGTGGACGACGTGGCCCGGCGCGAGCGCGGCGAGCGGAGGCGGGAGCTCCCCCTCGACGGAGAGGTCGGCGTCGAAGGCGTCCTCGACGACGAGGACGCCGGCGCCCGCGGCGGCGGCGACGAGCTCGCGGCGGCGCGGGGCCGTGGCGAGGAGGCCCGTCGGGTTCTGGAAGTCGGGGATCGTGTAGAGGAACTTCGGCCGCGCCTCGAGCGCCTCGCGGAGCGCCTCCATCGCCGGCCCCTCCGCGTCGAGCGGGACGCCCACGAGCCGCGCGCCGTGGGCCCTGAGGAGCGAGAGCGCCCCGGCGTAGCACGGGTTCTCGACGGCGACGGCGTCGCCCGGGTCGACGAGGGCGCGGGTGATCAGGTCGAGCCCCTGCTGCGCCCCGTTCACGATGAGGAGCGCGTCCGCGTCGGCCGGGACGCCCCGCCGCTCGAGGCGCGCGGCGAGCGTCTCGCGGAGAGGCCGGTAGCCGAACGGGGAGCCGTAGGCGAGGAGGGCGCCGTCGCGCGCCACGTCGGCGAGGACCTTCGCGAACGCCTCCGCCGGGAACTCCCGTTCGTCGGGGGCGAGCCGGGAGAGGTCGTGGGCGAGGTCGGGAGAGCCCTCCTGCGCCGCCGCCTCGGCGACGATCCGGCCGAGGAGGGAGGAGGCGATCCGGTCCCAGGCGGGCGCGGGGCCGACCATCGGGCCCGCGAGCGACCGGCGCGCGACGCGCGTGCCGCCCCCCTTGTTCGTCTCGATCCACCCCTCGCGCTTGAGGACCTGGAGCGCCTGGTGGACCGTCGCCCGGTTCACCTCGTGCGTCCGCGCGAGGGCCCGGGAGGCGGGAAGGCGCGAGCCTTCCTGGAAGCGGCCCCTCCGGATGTCGCGGATGATCCCGTCCGCGATCGTCCGGTAGAGGGGCACGCGGCCGGGAGCGTCCTCGGCGTGCGTCTCGGGAAGGGCGGTCGTCCTCACCGCCCCGAGGATGGCTCTTGGACTAGACCAAGTGCAAGATGGGACAGAAACGAGGCCAACCATCTGGGCCGGGGGGCCCGGCCGGTCACTCCCCCCGGGCGGCCCGCTCGTCCCAGAGGCGGCGGAGCTCCTCGGAGAGGAGCTGGTCGAACTCGCGCGAGCCCTCGGGGACGCGGCGCCCCTTCGCGAGGACCCGCTTGCGCGCCTCGGCGGAGAGGGCCTCGTTCTCGCGGTCCCACTCGCCGAGGGCCGCGGCGATCCGGTTCCGCACGAACTCGGGCTCGGCCGCCATCTCGACGCCCGGCGTCTTCTTCAGGCCCTCGAGGATCCGGTGCGACAGGTCGTTCGCTCTCTCGCGGGAGATGCCCATGGCGCCCTAATGCACCCGGCGGGGGCCCTCGGCCCCGACGGCGCGGATCGCGGCGACCCCCTGCGCGGTGAGCGGGTGGTCGAAGAGGCGGTCGAGGACGGCGAACGGAATCGCGGCGGCGTCGGCCCCCATCGCGGCCGCGTCGAGCGCGTGGACGGGGCTCTGCATCGCGTCGACGACGATCTGGGTCTGCAGGCCGTAGTTGTCGTAGACGCGGACGATGCCGTCGACGACGTCCATCCCGACCTGTCCCGCGCCGTCGATCGTCCCGACGGGCGTCGAGGCGTAGGCCGCCCCCGCCCGCGCGGCGAGGAGCGCCTGGAGCGGCGTGTGGACGAGGTGGACGTCGGCGGCGATCTGCTCGTCGTTCAGGAGCCTCACGACGCGGAGGCCCTCGCGGGTCATCGGGAGGCGGACGACGATGGCCTTGCCGAGCTTCACGAGCTCGCGCGCCTCCTTGTACATCCCCTTCGGCTCGCCCGCGGCGACGGCGGCGAAGACCGGGCCGTCGCAGACCTGCGAGAGGTCGGCGACCGCCTTGCGGTACTCGCGCCCCGCGGCGAGCGCGGCGTCGGGCCGGACGACGGCGCCGTCGAGCAGCCCCCAATCCTTGACGCGGCGGGCCTCGTCGGCGTCGGCGGTGTCGAGGAAGAACCTCATGCGCGCACTCTACTCGCTTTCCGTCTCGTCCCCGGCCGGTGCGTCCCCCGCCGGCGCCTCGCCCTCGTCGGGCGCCTCGGCGGCCTCGTCCCGCTCGCCGAGCGAGGCGAGCTTGGCGACGGCGACGACGGCGTCCCCCTCGTCGAGGTCGATGACCTTGACCCCCTGCGCGGCGCGGCCCGTCTCGCGGACCTCGGCCGCCGGGAAGCGGATCATCATCCCGGCCCGGGTGATGACGAGGAGCTGGTCCCCGTCCCCGACGGACTTGATCCCGACGACCGCGCCGTTCCGCTCGGTCACCTTCACGTTGATGACGCCCGTGCCGCCGCGCGTCTGGTGGCGGTACTCGGCGACGTCGGTCCGCTTGCCGTACCCGAGCTCGGTGACGGCGAGGAGGGTCCCCTCCTCGTCGACGAGGTCCATCTCGACGACCTCGTCCCCGTCGCGGAGCTCGATCCCCTTGACGCCCGTCGTGTCGCGCCCCGTCGACCGGACGTCCGTCTCCGAGAACTTGATCCCCATCCCGTTGCGCGTCCCGAGGAAGACCTGGCGGCTGCCGTCGGTGACGTGGACGGAGAGGAGCTCGTCGTCCTCCTCGAGGTTGATCGCGATGATCCCGGCCGCCCGGACGTTGCCGTAGGCCGAGAGGACCGTCTTCTTCACGAGGCCCCGCTTCGTCGCGAAGAGGAGGAAGCGCTCCTCGGAGAAGTCGCGCGTCGTCGTCATCGCGGCGACCGTGTCGCCCGGCTCGACCTGGATCAGGTTCACGACGGCCTTGCCGCGCGCCGCGGGGGCGGCGGCCGGGACGTCCCAGACCCTCACGCAGTGGACGCGCCCCCGGTTCGTGAAGACGAGGAGCGAGTCGTGCGTCGAGGCGACGAAGAGGTGCTCGACGACGTCCTCCTCGGTCGTCCCGACCCCCGTCCGCCCCTTTCCGCCCCGCCGCTGCTCGCGGTAGGTGGAGAGCGGCGTGCGCTTCGCGTAGCCGCCGCGCGTGACCGTGACGACGACCTGCTCGTCCTTGATGAGGTCCTCGTCGGCGAGGTCCTTCTCGAGCGTCGAGATCTCCGTCCGGCGGTCGTCGCCGAAGCGGGTCTTCACGTCGGTCAGCTCGTCCTTCAGGATCGCGGTGACGCGCTCCGGGCGGGCGAGGATGTCCTTCAGGTCGGCGATGAGGGCGAGGACGTCCTTGTACTCGGCGACGATCTTGTCGCGCTCGAGGCCGGTGAGGCGCTGGAGGCGCATCTCGAGGATCGCCTGCGCCTGCGCCTCGTCGAGGCGCACGAGCGTCCCCTCGCGCCGGGCGCGCGGGGTCAGCTCGAGCGTCTCGAGGCCGAGGAAGCGCTCGAGGGCCTCGAGGTCGACGGCGATCTCCGTGGTGAGGCGGGCCTTCGCCTCCTCGGGGTCCTTCGACGACCGGATGATCGCGATGACGCGGTCGAGGCTCGAGAGCGCGAGGGCGAGGCCGAGGAGGAGGTGGGCCCGGGCCTCGGCCTTCGCGAGGTCGAAGCGCGTGCGCCGCACGACGACCGTGCGCCGGTGGTCGAGGAAGTGGCGCAGCAGGTCGCGGAGCGGGAGGACCCGGGGCTGCCCCTCGACGATCGCGAGGAAGATGATGCCGAACGAGCTCTGGAGCGGCGTGAGCTGGTAGAGCCGGTTCAGCAGGACGTTCGCGTTCTCGCCGCGCTTCAGGTCGACGACGATCCGCATCCCCTCGCGGTCGCTCTCGTCGCGGATCGCGGAGATGCCCTCGATCCGCTTCTCGTTGACGAGGTCGGCGATCTGCTCGATGAGGCGGGCCTTGTTGACCTGGAACGGGATCTCGGTGACGACGATCGACTCGCGGTCGCCGCGCGCCGACGCCTCGATCTCCGCCTTGCCGCGGACCTGGATGATCCCGCGGCCGCTCCGGTAGGCCTCCACGACGCCGCGGCGCCCGAGGAGGATCCCGCCCGTCGGGAAGTCGGGCCCGGGGAGGACGCGCAGGAGCTCGTCGAGGCCGGCGTCGGGGTTCTCGAGGAGGAGGATCGCCGCGTCGCACGCCTCGCGCAGGTTGTGCGGCGGGATCTTCGTCGCCATGCCGACGGCGATCCCCTCGGCGCCGTTGACGAGGAGGTTCGGGAACTTCGCCGGGAGGACGGTCGGCTCCTGGAGCGAGCCGTCGTAGTTCGGCGCCCAGTCGACCGTCTCCTTGTCGATGTCCTCGCCGACGAGCTCCTCGGCGAGAGCGGTGAGGCGGATCTCGGTGTACCGCATCGCCGCGGCGCTGTCGCCGTCGACGGAGCCGAAGTTCCCCTGGCCGTCGACGAGCGGCTCGCGCATGGAGAAGTCCTGGGCCATCCGGACGGCGGTGTCGTAGATCGACGCGTCGCCGTGCGGGTGGTACTTGCCCATGACGTCGCCGACGATGCGGGCCGACTTCTTGTAGGGGCGGTTGTGCCGGTTCCCCTGCTCCCACATCCCGTAGAGGACGCGGCGGTGGACCGGCTTCAGGCCGTCGCGGACGTCGGGCAGGGCCCGGCCCACGATGACCGACATGGCGTAGTCGAGGTAGCTCCGGCGGATCTCCTCCTCGATCGAGACGGGGATCCGCTGCTCGGCGGGGGCGGGGGGCGGCGCGGGCGTGTCGGTCATCTCAGATGTCCAGGTTCGTCGCCTGGAGGGCGTTGGCCTCGATGAAGTTGCGCCTCGGCTCGACCGCGTCGCCCATCAGGATCGTGAAGAGCTCGTCGGCTTCGACGGCGTCCTCGACCCGCACCTGGAGGAGGCGCCGCGTGTCGGGGTTCATCGTCGTCTCCCAGAGGGTCTCGGGGTTCATCTCGCCGAGGCCCTTGTAGCGGCTGATGCCGAGCCCCTTCTTGGCGCTCTCGAGGACGGCCTCGGCGGCCTCCTCGAGCGTCGCGAGGCGGGTCTCCTCGTCCTTTCGGCGGAGGAGGTAGGGGCCCTCGAGGAAGCCGTCGAGCGCGGCGGCGAGCTCGGTCGCCCGGCGCCAGTCGAAGCCGCCGAGGAAGGCGGCGTCGACGAGGGCCTTGCGCGTCACGCCGTTCGTCGTCCGGGCGACGTGGAGCGCGAAGCCGCCGTGCTCCTCGTCGGGGAGGACCTCCGTCGCGAGCTCGCCGGGGAGAGCCCGCGCCACCGCCTCGAGCGCGGCGCGGTCGCGAGCCGTCTCGGGGCCCGCGGAGGAGGCGAGGAGCGCCCGGAGGAGCTCCTCGGGGAGGCCGCGGAGGGCGAGGCGCTTCACGAGGGAGAGCCACTCCTGGGCGTCGGAGAAGAGCCGGACGAGCCCGGCGCCGGAGACGGACGCGCCCGTCGGCTCGGTGACGAGGGCGCGGTCGTCGCCGATCCGCGCGAGGAGGAACCGGGCGTACTCCTTGTCGTCCTTCAGGAACGCCTCCTTCTTCCCGTCGACGATCTTGTAGAGCGGCGGCTGGGCGATGTAGAGGAACCCCCTCTCGATCGCGGCCCGCATCTGGCGGAAGAAGAAGGTCAGGAGGAGCGTCCGGATGTGCGAGCCGTCGACGTCGGCGTCCGTCATCAGGACGATCTTGTGGTAGCGGGTCTTCTCGACGTCGAACTCCTCGCCGATCCCCGCGCCGAGGGCGAGGATGAGCGAGCGGATCTCGGCGAAGGCGAGCATCTTGTCGAAGCGCGCCTTCTCGACGTTCAGGATCTTTCCCTTGAGGGGCAGGATCGCCTGCGTCCTCCGGTCGCGCCCCTGCTTGGCGGAGCCGCCCGCCGAGTCGCCCTCGACGATGAAGAGCTCGGAGAGGGCGGGGTCCGCCTCCTGGCAGTCGGCGAGCTTGCCGGGGAGGCCGGCGCCGTCGAGGGCCCCCTTCCGCCGCACGAGCTCGCGGGCCCGTCGCGCCGCCTCGCGGGCGCGGGCCGCCTCGATGATCTTGTCGACGATCCGCCGGGCGACCTTCGGGTTCTCCTCGAAGTACGTCGAGAGGCGCTCGTAGGTGACCGTCTGGACCCAGGTCTTCGCCTCCTGCGAGACGAGCTTCTCCTTCGTCTGCGAGGAGAACTTCGGGTCGCGGATCTTGAGCGAGACGACCGCGGTGAGCCCCTCGCGGCAGTCGTCGCCGGAGAGGGCCGTCTCCTTGAGGTTCTTCGTCAGGTTCGCGCCTTCGGCGTACTTCTGGATCGCCCGCGTGAGCGCCGCCTTCAGCCCCTCGAGGTGGGTGCCGCCGTCCTTGTTCGAGATCGTGTTCGTGAAGCAGAAGATCTGCTCCTGGTAACCGTCGTTCCACTGGAGCGCGACGTCGAGCCGCTCCCCCTTGGCGTCCGCCTTCGGGTCCCCCGTGGCGTCCTTCACGTCGGTGAAGAAGATGACGGCGTCGTGGAGCTTCTCGCGGTTCTTGTTGAGGTGCTCGACGAAGGAGGATATCCCTCCCTCGTAGCGGAAGACGTGCCGCTTCTCCCCCTTCTCGTCCCGCTCGTCGACGATCTCGATCGTGACGCCCGGGTTGAGGAAGGCGAGCTCGCGCATCCGCTGCGAGAGCGCGTCGAAGTTGTAGGAGGTGACGGAGAAGATCTCCGGGTCGGCGCGGAAGGTGAGCTTCGTCCCGGTCTTGTTCGTCCTCCCGACCTCGCGGAGCGGCTCCTGGGGCTGCCCCTTGGAATAGGGCTGCTGCCAGACCCGCCCGTCGCGCCTCACCTCGACGAGGAGGCTCGAGGAGAGCGCGTTGACGACGGAGAGCCCGACGCCGTGGAGGCCGCCGGAGACCTTGTAGGCGTTGTCGTCGAACTTGCCGCCGGAGTGGAGGTCGGTGAGGATGATCTCGAGCGTCTCGCGCTGGTGCTCGTGGTGGAGGCCGACCGGGATGCCGCGCCCGTTGTCCTCGACCGTGACGGACTCGTCCGCGTGGACCGTGACGAGGACCCGGTCGCAGTAGCCCGCCTGCGCCTCGTCGATCGAGTTGTCGACGAGCTCGGTGACCATGTGGTGGAGGCCCGTGATGTCGTCGGTGTTGCCGATGTACATCCCGGGGCGCTTCCGCACCGCCTCGAGCCCCTTGAGGAGCTTGATCGAATCGGTGCCGTAGCTCGTGTCGCGCTCCTCGGGGAGCGTCGCGCCGGGATCGTCAGGAGGGGAGGACATCATCGGGCCTTTCCGCGGACCACGCGGCCGCAGGGAGGGGGAGAGGGGGCCGGCCGTCGAGGGCGCCGGCGGGGCGGACGGATCCTCCGTCGACCTCGAACACGGCGCCGGCAGGCAGGGGGAGCGAGCGGGCGATCGCGGCGCGCGCCGACGTCAGGAAGACCTGCCCGTCGTCGGGGAGCGTCCCGGCGAAGAGCGAGAGGACCGCCGGGTCCCACTCGGAATCGAAGTCGTCGAAGGCGAAGACCGGGAGGATGCCCGTGGCCTCGGCGAGGAGGGCCCTTTCCGCGAGGGCCCACGCGAGGACGAGCGTCCGCGCCTCGCCGGAGGAGGCGCGCGCGGCCAGGGGCGTCCCGGACGCGACGAGGGTCACGTCGTCGCGGTGCGGGCCGAAGAGGGCGCGTCCCGCGCGGCGCTCCTCGGCCTCGCGGGCCTTCAGGCCGCGCCGGATCGCCTCGGCGAGGGAGTCCTCCGCGGCGTCCGGGGGGAGGTCGGAGAGGAGCTTCAGCTCGATGCCGCGCCACGGCGCGCCGAGGAGGCGAGAGCTCCCGGCGAGCTTCGTCCCGAGAGGGCCGATCCACCGGCGGCGCGCGGCGGCGATCGCCGCGCCCGAGAGCGCGAGGACCTCCTCGAAGGAGGCGAGGGCGTCGCAGTCGGGGCGGCCGGGCTGGGTGAGGAGGGCGACCCTCTCCGCGCGCGCCTTCTCGTAGCGCCGGAAAGAGGAGGCGAGCGCGGGCTCGAAGGCGACGGCGACGCGGTCGAGCGCGCGGCGACGCTCGGCGGGCGGGCCGGCGAGCCGTCCGAGGTCGGCGTTCGTCAGCAGGACGAGCGGCAGCTTCCGCGCGGCCTCGAGGCGGGAGACCTTCCGGCCGTTCCAGGCGTGCTCGCGCCGTCCCTTGGACAGGAGGGCCCCGAGCGCCCCTTCCGGGTCGCCCGACAGGCGCACGGAGACCGCGGCCTCCCGAGCGCCCTCGCGGACGACGTCGGAGAGGTCGGAGGTCCGGAAGGACGGCCGTCCGGAGACGAGCGCCAGGCTCTCGAGCACGTTGGTCTTCCCCTGTCCGTTCGCGCCGACGAGCAGGTTCAGGCGCGGGTGGAAGCCGAGTCGGGAGGGAGCCAGGTTACGAAACGCCTCGACCGAGAGGCTGCCGATCTCCACGAGTCGCTGCGCACCCCCTCAGACGCGCATCGGCATCACGACGTAGAGGTAGCTCTTCAGCCCCGGGATCGCCTCGGCCGGGCGCCCCTGGCACTGCGAGCCCTCGTCCTTGACGAAGAGGTGGATCTTCTCCGTCTCGCAGGCCTCGAGGAACTGCTCCAGGTAGCGCGAGTTCAGGCGGAGCGTGAGGGCGTCCGCCTCGTATTCAGCCGCGATCTCCTGGTCGCCGTCGCCGACGTCCTGGCTCTCGGAGGAGACGACGAGCGCTCCTTCCTTGAAGGAGAGGCTGACCGCCTTGAGCCGGTCGCCCGACAGGAGCGAGATGCGCCGGACCGCGCCGAGGAGCTCCTCGCGGACGACGGTCGCCCGCTTCGTGTTGTCCTTGCTGATGACCTTCTCGTAGTCGGGGAAGCGGCGGTCGTCGAGCTTGGAGTAGATCCGCCGGCGTCCGACCGTGAAGCCGATGTGGTTCGTGCCGCGGACGATCGTCACGGGGGTCTCGTCCTCGGCGTCGAGGCGCGAGAGCTCGTCGAGGACCTTCTTCGAGACGAGGATCGCCTCGAAGCCCTGGTCGGCCGTCGCGTCCTCCACCTCGATGAGGGCGAGGCGGTGGCCGTCCGTCGCCGCCATCTCGAGGCCGGCCCCCTTCGGCTTCAGGAGCGCGCCCTGCAGCTGCAGGCGGATCTCCTCCGTCGAGACGGCGAAGCGGACCTTCTCCACCATCCGGCGGAGAGCGCCGAAGGTGAGGTTCAGCGTCGGCCCGCCCGCCGCCTCGGGCCGCGTCGGGAAGTCCGTCGCGGGAAGCCCGTTGAGGCGGATCCGGATCTTCGGCTCCTTGCAGTCCATCTGGACGTGGTGGTTCTCGAGGACGCGAAGGCGGACCTCGGCAGACGCGGGCAGGTCGCGCACGACGTCGAAGAGGCGCCGCGCAGGCACCGTGACCGCACCGGCCGTCTTGAGCGAGAGCGACTCTATCTCGGAGACGAACGTGGTGTCGAGGTCGGTCGCCGTCAGGGTGAGAGTTCCCTCTCGGGCTTCGAGCAGGACGTTCGAGAGGATCTGGTGGGGCGTCCGCCTCTCCACCACACCCTGCATCAGGCTCATCTCGCGGGCCAGAGTGGCTGCCGGAAGTGTCAGCTCCACATCCCCTCCACTGATCTCTTAAATTCTAGCAGCATAAGAGTTACAGGGGTAGTAGTAGGTCCCCGGGAGTGCTGTGGGAAGCGCCCGGAAGGGACGGCAGGACGAGGGTTTGGGGATCGGCGGAGGCTGTGCGTTCCGGCGCGCGGCCCTGTGCAGATCCCGGACGGGTCGAAAAGGGATCCCGGGAATCCCGGGGTGATTCCACAGGGGCCGCTCCCCCATTTCACCGGAATTGCGCGACGAGGGCGGCGACCTCGCGGTCGAAGTCGGGATCCTCCTCCCGTCGCGCGGTGATCTTCCGGATCGAGTGGAGGGCGGTCGTGTGGTGCTTGTTCCCGAAAAGGCTCCCGATCTCGGGGAGGGAGAGCCCGATCGCCTCCTTGAGGACGTACATCGCGACCTGGCGGGGGAAGACGATCGACTCCCGCTTCGTCCGGGCGCGGAGCTCGGCCGGCTTCAGGCCGTAGTGGGTCGCGACGGCCTTGAGGATCTCGGCCGGGTTCGTCGCCTGGGACGTCTCGGGGAGGATGCCGCGGAGGGCCTCCTCGGCGAGCTCCCGGGTGATCGGCTCGCCCCGCATCGAGGAGACGAGGACGACCCGGTTGAAGTAGCTCTCGAGCTCGCGGACGTGCGTCTTGATCTTGCCCGCGAGGTAGTAGGCCGTCTCGTCGTCGAGGTCGACCTGGGCCTGCTCGGCCTTGTGGCGGAGGATGGCGACCTTCGTCTCGAAGTCGGGCTGCTGGATGTCGACGACGAGGCCCCCCTCGAAGCGGCTCTTCATCCGGTCCGTCAGCCCCGGGATGTCGCGCGGGAGGACGTCGGAGGTGAAGACGATCTGGCTGCCGACGGAATAGAGGGCGTTGAACGTCTGGAAGAGCTCGTCCTCGGTCGTCGCCTTGCCGGCGAGGAACTGGACGTCGTCGAAGAGGAGGACGTCGGCGTTCAGGAGGCGCTGCCGGACCTGGTCCATCCGGTTGAAGCGGATCCCGGTGACGACCTCCTTCACGAAGGTCTCGGCGTAGACGTAGAGGACGCGCTCGCCGGGCCGCCGCGAGAGGCGCCGGTTGCCGATCGCCTGCATCAGGTGGGTCTTGCCGACGCCCGTCGGCCCGCAGATGAAGAGCGGGTTGTAGCGGTGGGACGTCTGGTCGGCGACGTGGAGCGCGGCGGCGTGGGCGAGCTGGTTCGGCTTGCCGATGACGAAGTGCTCGAAGGTGTAGAGGGGGTTCAGGTCCCCGACGCGGGACTTCCCGGAGGCCTGCGGCCGGGGAGGGGCGACGCTGGCCCGGTAGTCGTCCTGCCCCTCGAGGACGAATCGGATCTCGCGGTTGCCGATGCCCGCGAGGCGCGCGGCCTCGGCGATCTGCTCGCCGTACTCCTTCGGGATGTACTCGATGAAGAGGGGGCTGCCGATCAGGACGTAGACGGCCTCCGGCCCCTCGTGCTTCTGACGGGTGCCCCGGAACCAGGTGTCGAAGTCACGCTCGTCCACCCTGGGGCGCAGGTGCTCGAGGATCTTTTCCCAGGAGTTCGGCTTGTCCACGGCTTCTCCACCGGCTCAGGGGAGGGGATTGTCCCGCCGAAACGGGGGTGGAGCCTAGCACGCGGGGGAAGAGGGACCGGCGCCAGGACGACGGGGCGGAGCCGGGGCCGAAAGGGGTCCGGTTGACAGGGGAGCGTGAAGTCCGGAGAATCCGCCCCTCGCGCTCCCGGAAAGGGAGAGGTGGTGTCATGAAGAGAACGTTCCAGCCCAACAACCGTCGCCGCAAGAGGACCCACGGCTTCCTCGTCCGCATGAGGACGAAGAACGGCCGCGCGGTGCTCGCCCGCCGTCGGGCCAAGGGTCGGAAGCGCCTCACCGTCTGAGGCGTTCCGAGGACGCCGCCGCTCCCGGCGGCTCATCGGATCCGATGATCTCCGACCCCAGCCGGTCCGGGCCCGCCGCGGCCCGGCGACCGGAGTCGTTCGGGAGGGACCGCCGGGTCCTTCGGCGGTCCGATTACCTCGAAACCTACGCCCGCGGCCGGCGGCACGTCGGTCGGCTCCTCGTCGTGTTCGTGCGGCCGGGCGAGGGGGCCTCGGCGCGCCTCGGCGTCACGATCACGAAGAAAACGGGCTCGGCCGTCGTCCGGAACCGCCTGCGCCGGCGCCTGAAGGAGCTCTTCCGCCGGAGCGACGCCTTCACTTCCCCCGTTGACGTCGTCGTGAACGTGAGGCCGGGCGCCGAGAAGGCCGGGTTCTCCGACCTCGCGCACGACTTCGAGAAGCTCGCGCGGCGCGTCGGCGGGGGGACCCCCGCGTGACGACCGTGCGGGTCGACTCCGGTCCGGGGCTCGCCGCGCGCGGAGCGGCAGGCCTTCTCGCGGGCTACAAGCGATTCCTCTCCCCTCTCCTCCCGCCGGCGTGCCGTTTCCATCCGACCTGTTCGGAGTACGCTCGGGAGGCGATCCTTCGTCACGGCCTCTGGAAGGGGGCCTGGCTCGCTCTCCGCCGTCTCTCCCGTTGCCACCCGTTCCATCCGGGCGGGGTCGACCCGGTCCCCTGACCCGCCTTCGAGGAGCTGCTCTTGGATTCGAAGCGTCTCGCCATCGCCTTCGGGATCTCCGCCGCCATCCTGGTCGTCTGGACGATGCTCTTCCCGCCGCCGAAGCCGGCGCCGAAGCCGGTGACGCCGACGAAGGCCGCCCAGACCGCGAAGGGCGCTGCAACGCCGACGGCCGCGGCCGCGCCGGCAGCGATGGCGGAGGCCCCGGCCGCCGCCGCCGTCGAGCCGGTCGTCGCCACGGAGGCCCGCGAGGTGGCCCTGCGGAACGACGTCCTCTCGGTCCGGCTCTCCAATCGGGGCGGCGAGCTCGTCTCGGCGGTCCTCGCCCGCTTCATGGGGCACGATGGGAAGCCGCTCGAGCTCGTCCGCAAGGACGCGCCCTTCGCCGGGAGGACGCTCGTCTACGACCCGGTCGACCCGTTCCTGACCCGGGCGGCCGCGGCGCTGCACGAGACGACGGTCGATGAGCGGCCGGACGGGACGACGGTGACCTTCCGCTACCGCGAGGCGGACGGCCAGGGGATCACCCGGACCTACTCGTTCGGCAAGGGGTACGTCCTCGGCGTGAAGGTCGTGCGTGAGGGACCCGCGGGCGCGCCCGTGGCGCTCGTCCTCGGCCCGGGGATCGGCAACCCGACGCCCGAGGAGCTCCAGAACCGCTACACGAAGCCGGGGTCGAGCGTGACGCTCACGGCAGGCGGCTCGGTGGCCCGAAAGCCGAAGGACGGGCTGAAGGAACCGGTGCCGCTCGGAGAGGGTCTCCTCGCGGCCGGCCTCGAGGACAACTACTTCGTGACGGCGTTCCTTCCGGGGGCGAAGGGGGCCGTCGCGCTCCGGCCCGTCTCCCTGGTGCCGCCGTCCGCGGCCGCCGCGACCGGCCCGGGGGCGGCGCCGCCCGA
>JBDIBE010000010.1:0-21179 GCA_039812785.1 Thermoanaerobaculia bacterium
CTCCGACGGCTCCTTCTGCTTCGTGCCGAAGGGGGTCCGCTGCCCGATGGAGCTCTCGACTTACTTCCGGATCAACCAGCCCGACACGGGGCAGTTCGAGCGGACGCTCATCGTCGCCGAGGAGGGGGCCCACGTCTCCTACCTCGAGGGGTGCACCGCCCCCAAGCGCGACACGAACCAGCTCCACGCCGCGGTCGTCGAGCTCGTGGCGCTCGACGACGCGACGATCAAGTACTCCACCGTCCAGAACTGGTACCCGGGCGACAAGGACGGCAGGGGCGGGATCTACAACTTCGTGACGAAGCGCGGCAAGTGCGCCGGGAAGCGCTCGAAGATCTCCTGGACGCAGGTCGAGACGGGCTCGGCGATCACCTGGAAGTACCCGAGCTGCGTCCTCCTCGGCGACGACTCGGTCGGCGAGTTCTACTCGGTCGCCCTCGCGAACAACTACCAGCAGGCCGACACCGGCACCAAGATGATCCACGTCGGGAAGAACACCCGCTCGACGATCGTCTCGAAGGGGATCTCCGCCGGGCACGGCCAGAACACCTACCGGGGCGGCGTCTCGATCGCGAAGTCGGCCGTCGGGGCCCGCAACTACTCCCAGTGCGACTCGCTCCTCCTCGGGTCCCAGTGCGGGGCGCACACGTTCCCCTATCTCGACGTGAAGACCTCGACCGCCCAGATCGAGCACGAGGCCTCGACGTCGAAGATCGGGGAGGACCAGCTCTTCTACTGCCGCCAGCGGGGCCTGACGACCGAGGACGCCGTGTCGCTCATCGTCAACGGCTTCGCCAAGAGAGTCATCAAGGAGCTCCCGATGGAGTTCGCCGTCGAGGCGACGAAGCTCCTCGGCGTGAGCCTCGAAGGAAGCGTGGGCTGAACGTGACGACGAACCTCCTCGAGATCCGCAACCTGAAGGCCCGCATCGCCGAGGACGGCACCGAGATCCTCAAGGGCGTCGACCTGACCGTGAAGGCGGGCGAGGTCCACGCGATCATGGGGCCGAACGGCTCGGGCAAGAGCACCCTCGCGCACGTCCTCGCCGGCCGCGACGGCTACGAGGTGACGGAGGGGAGCGTCCTCTACAAGGGGAAGGACCTCCTCGCCATGGCCCCCGAGGACCGCGCCCGCGAGGGCGTCTTCCTCTCGTTCCAGTACCCGGTCGAGATCCCGGGAGTGGCGAACACCTACTTCCTCCGGATGGCGCTCAACGCCGTGAGGAAGCACCGGGGCCTCCCCGAGATCGACGCGATGGACTTCCTCACGCTCGTCGAGGAGAAGGCGCGCCTCGTCGAGATGGAGGAGGACCTCCTCTCCCGCAACGTGAACGAGGGCTTCTCCGGCGGCGAGAAGAAGCGGAACGAGATCTTCCAGATGGCGGTCCTCGACCCGTCGCTCGCGATCCTCGACGAGACCGACTCGGGGCTCGACATCGACGCCCTCCGCGTCGTCGCCTCCGGCGTCAACTCGCTCCGCTCGGCGGAGCGGTCGATGCTCGTCATCACGCACTACCAGCGGCTCCTCGACTACATCGTCCCCGACGTCATCCACGTCCTCTCCGAGGGCCGCATCGTCCGCACGGGCGACAAGACGCTCGCGCTCCTCCTCGAGGAGAAGGGCTACGGCTGGCTCGAGGAGGAGGCGTCCGTCGGGGCCGGGAAGGCCTCGTGAGCGCCGCGGCACCCACCCTCGCCGCGACCCTCGCCGAGGGCGTCGGCGCGGCCCTCGAGCGCGCCCGCGCCCTTGCCGCGCGCGAGGAGGCGCGCAGCCCCCTCTTCGTCCGGAACCTGCGGCGCGACGGCCTCGAGGCGCTCGGGACGATGGGCCTCCCCGGCCCGTCCGACGAGGAGTGGCGCTACACGAGCGTCGCGACGATCGCCCGCCGCCTCGCCGCCGCCACCCTCGCCGAGGGCGCGCCCGGCGCCCGGGACCTCGCGGCCCGCTCCGCCCTCGCCGCCCTCGGCCCGCTCGGCGTCGCCGGGCGGAAGCACCACCAGCTCGTCTTCGTGAACGGGCGGCTCGACGCGGAGCTCTCGCGCTTCGACGGCCTCCCGCCGCGGGTCTCGTTCGACTCCTTCTCCCGCCTCCTCCCGGCGCCGCCCGAGATCCTCGAGAAGCGGCTCGGCCTGCTCGGCGGGCACAGGAGCCACCCCTTCGTCGCGATGAACGCCGCCTTCCTGGGCGATGGCGCCTTCGTTCACGTCCCCGACGGCGTCGTCCTCGCCGAGCCGCTCCTCGTCGTCCACGTCGCCGACGGGAGCGCCGGCCCGGCCGCCGCGCACCCGCGGATCGTGATCTCGCTCGGCCGGAACGCGCAGGCGACCGTCGTCGAGACCTACTGCGGCACGGGCGAGGCGTTCGTGAACGCGGTCACGGAGATCGTCCTCGGCGCGCACGCCCACCTCGACCACTCCCGGCTCCAGGAGGAGTCGCCCGAGACGCACCACGTCGGGACGGCCGAGGCGCACCTCGGCCCCGGGGCGCAGCTCTTCGGGCACCTCCTCTCCGTCGGCGGGAAGCTCGTGCGGAACGAGCTGACGGTCCGCCTCCACGGCGACGGGGCCGGCGCCACGCTCGACGGCCTCTTCCTCGCCCGGGGCGCCCAGCAGGTCGACAACCACACGCTCGTCGAGCACGCCCGGCCCCACTGCGGGAGCCAGCAGTACTACAAGGGGATCCTCGACGGGCAGGCGCGCGGCGCCTTCGACGGCAAGGTCGTCGTCCGCCCCGCCGGGGCCTTCACCGACGCGCACCAGAAGAACCGCAACCTCCTCCTCTCCGACACGGCGCGCGTCGACGCCAAGCCCCAGCTCGAGATCTACAACAACGACGTCAAGTGCACGCACGGCTCGGCGACCGGCCGGCTCGACGCGGACGCGCTCTTCTACCTCCGCTCTCGCGGCTTCTCGGTAGAGCAGGCCCAGAGCGTCCTCACGCTCGCCTTCGCGAGCGAGATCGTCGACCGCGTGCCGCTCGAGCCGCTCAAGGCGCACGTCTCCGCCCGCGTCCTCGGCTGGCTCGGGGGAAACGCCCCGGAGGCCCGATGACGACGACCCTGGCCCCCGCCGCCGCGTACGACGTCGCGGCCGTCCGCCGCGACTTCCCGCTCCTTTCGCCCGAGGTCCACGGGCGCCCGTTCGTCTACCTCGACAGCGCGAACACGACCCAGAAGCCCGAGGCCGTCATCCGCGCCTCCGACCGCTTCTACCGCGAGACGAACGCGAACATCCACCGCTCGACCTACCGCCTCTCCGAGGCGGCGACGGCGGCCTACGAGGGGGCCCGCGAGAAGGTGCGGAAGTACCTGAACGCCCGCTCCCCGCGCGAGATCGTCTTCACCCGCGGGACGACCGAGGCGATCAACCTCCTCGCGACGAGCTTCGGCCAGGCCTTCGTGAAGGCGGGCGACGAGATCCTGATCACGGGGATGGAGCACCACTCGAACATCGTCCCGTGGCAGCTCCTCTGCGAGAGGAGCGGGGCGAAGCTCCGCGTCCTCCCGATCGACGACCGCGGCGACCTCGTCCTCGAGAAGCTCGACGGCCTCCTCACCGAACGGACGAGGCTCCTCGGCGTCGTCCACGTCTCGAACGCCCTCGGCACGGTCAACCCGGTGAAGGACGTGATCGCGCGGGCGCACGCGAAGGGGGTCCCCGTCCTCGTCGACGCGGCCCAGTCGGCGCCGCACCTCGGCGTCGACGTCCGCGACCTCGACTGCGACTTCCTCGCCTTCTCGGGGCACAAGGTCTACGGCCCGACCGGGATCGGCGCGCTCTACGGGAAGGAGTCGTTCCTCGCGAAGATGCCGCCCTACCAGGGGGGCGGCGACATGATCGCCTCGGTCACGTTCGAGAAGTCGAGCTGGGCCGAGCTCCCCTACAAGTTCGAGGCGGGGACGGGCAACCTCGCCGGGGCCGTCGCGCTCGGCGCAGCGCTCGACTACGTGACGGAGCTGGGCCTCCCGCGCATCGCCGCGCACGAGCACGACCTCGTGGCCTACGCGACGGAGCGGCTCTCGGCGGTGCCGGGGCTCCGCATCATCGGCAACGCGAGGGAGAAGGCGAGCGTCGTCTCCTTCGTCCTCGAGGACGTCCACCCGCACGACGTCGGGACGATCCTCGACCAGGAGGGGGTCTGCATCCGGACGGGCCACCACTGCGCGCAGCCCGTCATGGAGCGCTACGACGTCCCGGCCACGGCGCGGGCCTCCTTCGGCCTCTACAACACGCGCGAGGAGGTCGACGCCCTCGTCGCCGGCCTCCGGAAGGTCCTCGAGGTGTTCGGCGCATGACGGCCCTTTCGGACCTCTACCAGGAGGTCATCCTCGACCACAACAAGACGCCGCGGAACTTCCGGGCGGTGGAGGGGGCGACCCACTCGGGGCTCGGCCACAACCCGCTCTGCGGCGACCAGCTCGCCCTCTACGTGAAGGTGGAGGACGGCGTCATCCGCGACATCGGCTTCCAGGGGAAGGGGTGCGCCATCTCGAAGGCCTCCGCCTCTCTCATGACGGAGGCCGTGAAGGGGAAGACGATCGAGGAGGCCGAGGCGCTCTTCGGGCGCTTCCACGACCTCCTGACCGGCCCGCCCGACGTGAAGGCCGACGCGAGGAGCTTCGGCAAGCTCGCCGTCTTCTCCGGAGTCCGGGAGTTCCCGGCGCGCGTCAAGTGCGCCACGCTCTCCTGGCACACGCTCCACACCGCCCTCTCGGGCGGCTCGCCCGCCTCGACGGAGTAGCGCCATGTCCGCCGCGATGCCCGAACCGACGCCCTCCGCCCCGACCCCCGACCTCGAGCAGAAGGTCATCGGCGCCCTCAAGAAGGTCTACGACCCCGAGATCCCCGTGAACATCCACGACCTCGGCCTCATCTACTCGATCCACGTCGCGAACGGAGGCTCGGTGCAGGTCACGATGACTCTCACCGCCCCCGCATGCCCCGTGGCCGGCTCCCTCCCCGGCGAGGTCGAGCGCGCGGTCCTCTCCGTGGAGGGAGTCACCGAGGCGAAAGTCGACCTCGTCTGGGACCCGCCGTGGAACCCCGGGATGATGTCGAAGCTCGCCCGGGTGATGCTCGGGATGTAGGTTCAGCCGAGGGAGGCGACGCGGTCGAGGACCGCCTCGCGCCGCTCCACCGTCCGAAGCTCCCACGCGCGCGCCTCCTCGAGGCGCGCGCGCGTCGTTTCGGCCCGGCCGGCGAGCGCGCCGAGCGCCTCCCCGACGCGGCCGGGAGCGAGCGGCTCCCGCGGGGAGCCGACGAGCGGGAGGGCGAGACCGAGCTCCCGGCAGCGCGCGGCCAGGGCCGGCTGGTCCCAGAACATCGGGTAGGAGAGCATCGGGACGCGGTGCCAGATCGCCTCGTGCGTCGAGCTGAGGCCGTGGTGCGTCACGAAGACGTCCGCCTCGTGGAGGATCGACCACTGGTCGACGTACCCCTCCACCGTCACGCCGGGCCGCGCGAGCGCGGCCGCTTCCGCGGCGCTCACGGCGGCGCCCCCGAGGCTGAGGACGGCGCGCGCGCCGGGAATCGTGGAGACCGCCTCCGCGACGGCCCCGAGGGCGGCGAGCGCGACAGAGCGCCAGTAACGCCAGACGACGGTGCCGAGGGAGGCGTAGACGCGGAGGCCCGGCCCCCCGTCCCCGAACGTCCCGAGCCCCTCGCCGCGCCTCCGGGCGCCGAGCTCCGCGGCCGGCGGGAGCGAGCCGAAGAAGGCGACCGGCTCGAGCGCGGTCCGCTCGGCCTCCGTGAGGTACTCCGCCGGCTCGCCGTAGAGGTTCAGCCACGGGCTCGGGTCGGGCACGTAGGAGAAGGGCGAGGCGTCGGGGATCCCGTGGCGCTCCCGGAGGAGCGACGCGGCCTCGCGGCAGCGCGGGGAGACGCGGGTCCGCGGGTCGTCCACGAGCGCGGCCCTCGTCGCCGCGGGATCGAGGGCGTGCCCCGCGACGAGCTGGGCGAGCGGCACGCCGAGCGAGGCCGCCGCCAGCCGCCCGACGACCGAGAAGGCGTCGTTGACGACGAGCGCCGGCGCGAGGCGTGCGACGTCGCGCACGACGCCCTCCCCGTGCTCTCCGGCGAAGGTGACGTACCGGCACGGAACGGGAAGGGAGGCGTCAGCGCCCGCCTCCATCTCCCGCCCCGCGAAGAGGTCCTCGAAGGAGGCCCCCGCGCGCCGGACCGCGCCCGCGTACCTCGCGTGGGTGAAGACGTGGACGGCGAGGCCGCGCCGGACGAGGCCGTCGAGGAGGGGCCGGAGCCTCTGGAAGTGGCCGTCCTCCGGCATGCAGAAGACGGCCGCGGCGCGGGTCATCCGGGGAGCGGCCTCGGGCGTTCCGGCCGCCCCTCGAGGAGCGGCTCCGAAGCGCCGTCCGCCTTCCTCACGAGCGTGAGCCCGGTGCCGAACGGCAGGTCGAGCACCTGGAGGGCGGGGTCCCGCCGGAGCTCGTCCATCAGGTGCCTCACCGTGACGCGATAGGCCCGATCGGCGCCGTAGATCGGCGACTCGACGAGGACGAGGCTGTCGTGGAAGAGGGCGATCCCGTACGGGGCGAGCCGCCCCTCGAAGGCGAGCCAGTCGAAGCGGGCCTGCTCGGCGGTGTGGTACCCGTCGACGAAGAGGAGGCCGACCTCCCCGAGCGCCGCGTATTCCGGCGTCCCGACGAACTCCTGCGTCGTCATCCGGAAGTGCGTCACGTTTCCCACGCCGAACCGCTCGAAGTGCGCGCGGACGGAGGCGGGATCGGTCCAGAAGCCGTCGACGAGCGACGGGTCGACGAACGTCACCCGCCCGTGCTCGCCGTTGTCCTGGAACGCGCGCCCGAGGACGAGCGGGACGAAGCCGCGGTACGACCCGATGACGACCGCGTGCCGCGGCCGGACGAGCCGGGCGAGGGCGTAGTAGACCCAGCCGAGGCCGAGGCTCGCGTCCCCGGGGCGCTGGTTGTGCCCCATCGCGAGGAGCGCCGGCTCCTCGTAGAGGCGCGCGATGAAGGGGCCGAGGCCCCCGTCGTCGAGGACGTCGTTCAGCGCTCCTCCTCCCCGGCACCGCCGGGTCTCTCGGGATGCGGGACCACGTCCCCCTACGATAATCGAACGTCCCGCGCTCGACGGGTCCCGGCCGCGCGGGAAGCGACCACGAATGGGAAAGAAGCCGAAGCTCTCGCCCGGCCGCCTCGCCCTCCCGGGGCTGTACGCCGGCATGGCGCTCTGGGACACGCTGCGCAACCTCCGCTACGCGTGGGGCGAGCGGCGCTTCCTCGTCCTCCATCACCCGTCGAAGCTGCCGTTCATGTACGACGTCCTGCTCGACTGGCTCGCCGTCTACACGCCCGACGTGCGCGCCCTCTTCGAGCTCCACGTCCTCCCGTTCCCCGTGAGGGACTGGTCCCGGTACGCGCTCCACGTGCCGTGGCTCCAGGACCCGGTCGAGGCCTGGTCGCCCTCGGCGTTCCGGCGCGCCGCGAAGCTCGGGGCGGCCTGCGAGAGGCACGGCGTCCCCGTCGTCAACCGCGTCGAACGTCTCGCGAACGCGGCGAAGTCCGAGGGGAGCCGGCGGATCGCCTCAGCCGGCTTCCGGACGCCGCGGATGGAGAGGATCGCCGATCCCGCGGCGTTCCGCAGGGACCTCCTCGGGCTCCCGCTCCCGCTCTTCGTCCGCGAGGACGAGGGGCACGGAGGGCCGATGCTCCGCGCGGACACGGAAGAGGAGGCGCGCGCGCTCCCGGTGGAGTCGCTCCGGAGGCCCGTCGCCGTCGAGCTCGTCGACGTGAGGAGCCCGGCCGACGGCCTCTACCGGAAGTACCGCTACGTCGTCGCCGGGGACGCAGGCGTCCGCCAGAGCATGCACGTCTCGCGCGCGTGGGCGGCGCGCGGCTCGGACACCGTCTTCGACGAGGCGCTCCGCGACGAGGAGGTCGCCTTCCTCGCGTCCCCCGAGCCGGAGCACGCGCGCTTCGTCGCGGCCCGCGAGGCGCTCGGCCTCGACTTCGTCGCCTTCGACTACAGCCTCGACGCCGCGGGACGGCCCGTCGTCTGGGAGGCGAACCCGTTCCCGTTCCTCCACTTCGTCGGCGGCAGGCGCCGCTACCGGAGGGCCGCGACCGAGAAGGTCCTCGCGGCGATGACGGCGCTCTACCTCTCGCGGGCGGGGATGGACGTCCCCGCGGACTTCCTCGACCTCCTCGGCGCCCCGGCCTGCTCCGGAACGGCGCCGTCCGTCGCGCGGTAGCGGCCGTCGAGGAGGATCGCGACCATCACGCCGCTCCCCGAGCGGACGTTGGCCGCGTGCGGCGTGCCGGCCGGGATCAGGACCGTCGCCGGCGCCTCGACGACGACCTTCTCTTCGCCGAGGAGGACCTCCACCTCGAGGCGCGACGTCGTGTGGAAGACGTTGATCTCGTCGTGGTCGTGGCGGTGCGGCCGGCAGTAGGCGCGCTCGGCGGGCGGCACGTCCGAGAACTCGTGGAGCGCGATGAAGACGCCGGCGCCCGGGGCCAGCTCGTCGCTCGCGAGGAGCCAGCGCCGGAGCGGCCCGGCCTCGTGGAACGGCACGCCGTCGAGCGGCTCGGGCCTCCCGGGCACGATCGCGGCATGGCCCATCCACGCCCTTCCGGTCCTTCGGCTCGCCATCGCCGGAGGCTAGCAGCCTGCTCCGCGCGCGGGAACTCCCCGCGCGGGCCGCGCCGGGGTCCCGGCTATATTCGGCGGCCAGGGCCGCCGTCCGATGCGCATCCTCTACCACCACCGGATCCGTGGAATCGACGGACAGGCGGTCCACGTCCGCGCGATGGCGAAGGCGCTCGAGGAGGAGGGCCACGAGGTGCGCGAGGTGGCGCTCGAGCCGATCCTCGGCGAGGCGCCCGGGCCCGATTCGCCCCACGCACCCCTCCGGCGCCCCTGGCGGGCCCTCGACCGCCTTCCGACGGCCCTCCGGGAAGCGGCCGAGTACGGCTCGTCCGCGGCGGCCTGGAAGATGGTCCGGCGGGGAGCCGAGGATTTCGCGCCCGACTTCGTCTACGAGCGTCACGCCTTCGGCAACGTCGGCGGCGTCCTCGCGGCGAACGCCCTCGGCGTGCCGGTCGTCCTCGAGGTGAACTCGCCGCTCCTCGAGGAGCTTCCCGGTACGCGCGGCGTCGCCTTTCCGGCGGTTGCCCGGCGGCTCGAGGCGTTCGCCCTCGGCCGGGCCGACCTCGTCCTCGCCGTGAGCGAGGAGCTCCGGGAGAGGCTCCTCCCGCACGCGGGACGGGCGACGCGGGTGATCGCGATCCCCAACGCGGTCGACACCGAGGCCTTCCGCCCTCCCGGCCGCGGGGAGCGGGACTCCGCGCGAAGAGCCCTCGGGCTGACGGGCGACGTCGACGGACCGGGGTTCGTCCTCGGCTTCACGGGATTCGTCCGCGAGTGGCACCGGCTCGACCTCGTCCTCGCCTCGCTCGCCCGCCCGGAGCTCGCGGACGCGAGGCTCGTCGTCGCCGGCGAGGGCCCGTGGTCGCCCGAGCTCGCCCGGCGCGCGGTCGACCTCGGCGTCGCCGGCCGGGTGACGGCCCTCGGAGCGCGCCGCCACGAGGAGATGCCCGCCGTCCTCGCGGCCTGCGACGTGGCGGTCCTCGCGGGGACGCCCCCCTACGCCTCGCCGCTGAAGCTCTACGAGTACCTCGCGGCCGGCCTTCCCGTCGTCGCGCCCGACCAGGAGAACCTGCACGAGGTGCTCCGCGACCGCGAGAACGCGATCCTCTTCCCTCCCGGCGACGCCGCGGCGCTCGGGGCGGCGCTCGCCGAGCTGAAGCGCGACGCCGCCCTCCGCGCCCGCCTCGGGTCGCGCGCCCGCGAGACGGTGCTCGAGGACCGTCGAAGCTGGCGCGGCGTGGCCCGGCGAGTCGTGGAAGAGGCGAGGAGCCTTCGGGCGTCATGAGCGGCTCGGCGGGCGCTCCCCTGGCCGTACCCTCCGAGGGGGGGGGCGTTCCCTTCCGACAGGTCCTCTCCGATGCCCGCTGGGCCGTCGGTCTCGCGCGGCGGACGGCGCCCGGCCCGTCTCTCCTCCTCGCCGCGGCGGTCTTCGCCAAGGGCCTCGCCCCGGCGGGCCTCGCCGTCGTCTTCGGAGGGCTCGTGCAGGCCGCCGCCGGCGCAGCCCGGGACGGCGGCCGGGGAGGCGCGGCGCCGCTCGTCCCGTGGCTCCTCGCGGGGCTCGCCCTCGCCGTGGCGGGGGGAATCGCGAAGGTCCTCGAGCGCGACGCCGGCGAGCGGCTCCTCGACGAGCTGAACGTCCGGCTCACCGGCGATCTCGTCGCCCACGCGGCCTCCCTCGACGTCTCCTACCTCGAGGACCCGGCCTCGCTCGACGTCCTAGAGCGCGCGCGCTCCGCCCCGGCCGAGAGCTTCCGCGAGTTCCTCCTCCAGTCGGTCCGGGTCGCCTCGGGCGGGCTCCAGGCCCTCGTCCTCGGCGCGATCCTCGCCGTCATCGCCCCGGTCGTCCTCGCGCCCGTGGCCCTCCTCGCCCTGCCGTACGGCCTCTTCCAGTGGCGCGTCGCCTCGCGCCGCTACAGGACGGAGACGCGCCGGACGGTGCGGCGCCGCGCGAGCGAGTACTTCGTCGAGCTCGTGACCCGCCCCGCGAGCGCGATCGAGGCGCGGCTGCTCGGCCTCGGCCAGCTCCTCGTCGAGCGCGGCCGCGCGGTCGCGCGGCGGATCCGCGACGAGAACCGCGGCGAGCTCCGCCGGCGGACGGCCGTCGGGAGCCTCTTCGTCGTCGTGACGGCGCTCGCCGTCTTCGGCGTCCTCCTCCACCTCGGGACGCGCGCGGCCGCGGGCGCGACCTCGCTCGGGGCGCTCGCGGCGTTCGTCGCCGCGGCCGCGCGCCTCCGGGCCGTCCTCGAGGAGACGATGTACTTCCTCGCCCTCGCCCTCGAGAAGGCGCTCTTCGTCGGGACCCTCCGCCGCTTCCTCGACGCCCGCCCCGTCCTCGCCGCGTCCGGCACGCGGGCGCCCGTGCCGAAGGCGGCCGTCTCCGTCGAGCTCGAGGACGTGACGTTCACGTATCCCGGGGCCGCCTCGCCCGCGCTCGACGGCGTCTCGCTCCGCGTCGAGCCCGGCGAGGTCGTGGCGCTCGTCGGGGAGAACGGCGCAGGGAAGACGACGCTCGTCCGGCTCGTCGCGCGCCTCCACGACCCGGAGCGCGGCGTCGTCCGGGTGGACGGGACCGACGTCCGGGAGCTCGACCCCGCGGCGCACCACCGGCGGATCGGCTGGGCGCTCCAGGACTTCACCCGCTTCGAGGCGACGGCGGCCGAGAACCTCGCCTTCGGCGACTGGGAGAGGCTCCTCGGCGACCGCGCGCGCCTCCGCGAGACGGCCGAGGCGACGGGCGTCGCGCCGCTCCTCGACGCGCTCCCCGAGGGGGGAGACACCTGGCTCGGGAGGCGCTTCGGGCGGCACGACCTCTCGACCGGCCAGTGGCAGCGCCTCGCCGTGGCGCGCTGCTTCGCCCGGCCGTCCTCCCTCGTCGTCCTCGACGAGCCCGCCGCGAGCCTCGACGCGCGGACCGAGGAGGAGCTCTTCGGGCGCTTCCGCGAGCTCGCCCGCGGGCGCACGGCGATCCTCGTCTCGCACCGATTCTCGACCGTCTCGATGGCCGACCGGATCGTCGTCCTCGCCGGCGGCCGCGTCGCCGAGACGGGAAGCCACGCGGAGCTCCTCGCGCGGGGAGGCGCCTACGCCGAGCTCCACCGCCTCCACCGGCGGACGGCCGGGCCTGGGGTCAGGTCTTGATTTTCTATTCTGGCGAGCCGGGCCCGGCGCGGAGGCGGCGCTGAACCTCATCCTCCTGTTCCCCGAGGATTTCGAGGCCGGCGGCCTCGTCCGTCTCTCCGGCCGACGCGCGCGGCACGTGGCGGAGGTCCATCGAGCCTCCGCCGGGGACCGTCTCGTCGTCGGGCTCGTGAACGGCCGGATCGGGACGGGGGAAGTCCTCTGCGCGGCGCCCGGCGAGGTGCGCCTCGCGGTGACGCTGGATGCAGAGCCGCCGCCCCCCGCCGGCCTCGACCTCCTCCTCGCGATGCCCCGCCCGAAGGTGCTCCGCCGCGTCCTCCAGTCCGCCGCCTCCCTCGGGGCGCGCCGGATCGCGCTCGTCGCCGCGCAGAGGGTCGAGAAGAGCTACTTCGACACGCCCTTCCTCGAGCCGGGCGAGATCGAGCGGAACCTCGTCCTCGGCCTCGAGCAGGCGCGCGACACCGTGATGCCGGAGGTCCTCGTCCGCAGGCGTTTCCGCCCCTTCGTGGAGGACGAGCTCGACGGCCTCTGGCCGCTGGGCGCCTGCGACCGGCTCCTCGCCCACCCGACGGCGCGGGACGGGCTCCTCGCCCCCGGCGCCCCGCCTCCCGGCGACGCGGCCGTCCTCGCGATCGGACCGGAAGGGGGCTGGATCCCGTTCGAAACGGGGCTCCTCGAGACGCACGGGTTCCGGCCCTTCGGGCTCGGCCCCCGGGTGCTCCGCGTCGAGACCGCCGTCCCGTTCGCGTTCGGACAGGTCCTGCTGGCTCGAGGACGATCGTAGAATCCCGCCCTCGGAATCTCCGACCGGCAGGGGCAGCAATGATCAACACCGTCCTCGAATCGAGGGGCACCCAGCTCGAGCGCTTCCAGGACGCGCTCGACGCGGCGAAGGCGAAGGGGCCCGAGGCCTACGCCGCGCTGTTCGACGCGCCTCCCGCCGGGATGAGCGTCCACGAGATCGACACCGCGAAGGTGCTCGTGCGCGTCAGCCGCGCGCACGAGGGCCTCCTCGGCTACGCCCCGGCCCGAATGGTCGGGCAGCCCGTCTCCTCCTTCGTCATCCTGAAGGAGGTCTCGGAGATGGCGATGAACCGGAAGCTCTCGGGGAGCGGGAAGCTGGAGCCCTACGCCCGCGCCTTCGTGAAGGCCGACGGCTCGGGCGTCACGCTGCTCCAGCTCGACCGGCACCTCGTCGACGCGCAGGGCAAGGTCGCCGGCATCCGCACGGTCCTGACCCTCATGCCCTCGCCGCCGCCGACCGGGAGCTTCACCCGGCCGGCGGGCCTGACGGGCTGAGGGCCTTCACGGCTTCCGGTTCTTCACCCAGGTCTCGAGCCAGGTGTCCGTCTCCCAGAGCATGTGGAGGATGTTCTCCCGCGCCGCGTAGCCGTGGCTCTCGTACGGGAGGAGGACGAGCCGCGCGCGGCCGCCGAGCCCCTGGATCGCCTCGAAGAGGCGCTCGCTCTGGAGCGTGAAGGTGCCCGGGTTGTTGTCGGCGTCGCCGTGGATGAGGAGGAGAGGCGCCTTGATCGTGTCGGCGGAATCGAACGGCGACACGCGCGAGTAGACGTCGCGCGCCTGCCAGTAGGTCCGCTCCTCCGACTGGAAGCCGAACGGCGTGAGCGAGCGGTTGTAGGCGCCCGAGCGCGCGATGCCGGCGGCGAAGAGGCCGGGGTGGGCGAGGAGGTTCGCGGTCATGAAGGCGCCGTACGAGTGCCCGGTGACGGCACAGCGCCTCGGGTCGACGATCCCCTCCTTCTCGAGCGCGTCGATCGCGGCCTTCGCGTTCGCGACGAGCTGCTCGACGAAGGTGTCGTTCGGCTCCTTCTCCCCCTCGCCGACGATCGGGAACTGCGCGTTCTCGAGGACGGCGTAGCCGCGGAGCGCCCAGAAGACGGGCGAGCCCCACGAGGGGCGGACGAAGGCGTGCGGCGAGGAGTCGACCATGCCGGCCGCGGCCTTGTCCTTATACTCGGTCGGGTAGGCCTCGAGGAGGAGCGGGAGGCGGCCGTCGCGCTGCGGGTCGTAGCCGGGAGGGAGGTGGAGGTCTCCCGCGAGGTCGACGCCGTCGGCCCGCTTGTAGCGGACCTTCCGCGTCGTGACGGCCTCGAGGGACTTGTACGGGTTCTCGAACGACGTGACGGGGCGCGGCGCGATCCGCGCCTTCACGTTCCGGAGGAGGTAGTTCGGGAACTGCTTCGAACCCTCGACGCGCGTGAGAAGGACCCCGCGCTCCGGGTCGAGGACGCGGACGATCCTCTCGTACGTCGAGGCGCCGTCCGCGCGCCAGAGGCGCGTCGCCCTGCCGGTCGAGAGCTCGTACGCGTCGAGGAACGGCCGGTTCCCCTCGGGCGAGTACCCCTCGCCGGAGAGGAAGAGCCTCTTCCCGTCGCGGCTCGCGAGAAGGAGCGGGCGGCCCCGCCCGTCGAGTTTCGTCACGAAGTCGCCCGGGAGGGCGTAGAGGTTCTCCGAGGAGAGGTCGAAGAGGAGCTTCGGCTCCGCGTCGCCCGCGTCGGCCCTCGCGAGGTAGGTCTTCGTGTTCCGGTCCTTCCAGCGGAAATCGGAGAGGACGGCCACGCCCCCCTCGCCCCACGTCACGTCCTGCAGCCGGTTACGGGTCTTCGCGAAGGGCCTCGGCGCGCCGTCGAAGGGCGCGTCGAGGAGGTAGAGCCGGTCGCGGAACGGGACGTCGTTCGCCGGGTCGCCGCCGTCCTGCGCCTCGGCCCAGGCGACGGCCGCCGGCGCGTCGTCGCGCCAGTCGAAGTCGCGGCGCCCCGCCTCGGTCGCGTCGAAGGCGACGGGGATCGAGTCCTGCACCGGCTTCTCGACGAGCGTCGCGGCCTTCCTTCCCGCCGCGTCGAGGACGTCGACGCGGTAGGCGAAGCGCTGCACCGGGAAACGGTAGGAGAAGGGGGGGACGACCGTCGTCGCGAGGATCCACTTCCCGTCGGGAGAGGGCCTCACGGAGCGCCGGATCGCGGGCGGGAGGACGGGCGCGCTCGCGCCGTCGAGGCCGAAGCGGCGGACCTCGGTCGTCGCGTAGTACGCGAAGGCCTTCTCGTCGTTCTCGTTCTTCAGGAGGTCCTGGAACGTCCGCGCCGGCGCCTTCTTCCCCGCCGCCACCTTGACGACGGGCCCGGCCGGCAGCGGCGCGGCGCCGGCGAACGGCTCGAGCGAGGGACGGACGTGGACGAGGAGCCCCGACTCGTCGGGGAGCCACTGGTAGGGGAAGTCGAGGACGGCCGAGACGCTCGCCGGCGTCACGCGCGAGGCCTTCGCCCGCGCGAGGTCGACGACCCAGAGCGAGAGGCCGTCGGCGTCGCACTGGACGAACGAGAAGTACGTCCCCTTCGGCGAGAAGCGGGTCCACTGGATGCGCGGCGCGGCCGGGAGCCCCTCGGCCCTCACGCTGTTCCCCGACGCGATCTCCTCGACGGAGATCCCCGTCGTCACGCTGACGCGCGCGCGGTTGTGGCTCCTCGGGTTGATCCGCAGGCCCGCGAGCCGCAGCTCGGGCTCGGCGAGCTCGGCGAGCGACTTGTAGCCCGGCTGGTCGAGGAGGACGAGGCGCGTCCCCGCGGGGTCGACGAGGACCGCGGGCGGGAGCGGCGCCTCGACGAGCGCCCGGATCTCTTCGGGCGGCGTCCGGAAGACGACGCTCTCCTGAGCGGCTGCGGGGAAGACGAGGAGGCCGAGGAGCAGGGCGAGGCGGGAGCGCACCATGGGGGGAAGGCTAGCGCAGCGCGGGCCGGAGCGGGGAGCGCAGAGCAGCGCCTAGAATCCGGCCCGCCATGCAGGCGAGCGAACCCGGGACGGCGGGCGGCGCCGCGGCCGCGACGACGGCCCCGACGGCGTCCCCCTTCGACGAAGGAGCGGCAGGTTACGACGACGGCTTCACCCGGACGGCCATCGGCACGCGCATGCGGGCGGCCGTCTGGCGCCGGCTCGACGCCGCCTTCGCGGAAGGATCGCGCGTCCTCGAGATCGGCTGCGGCACGGGAGAGGACGCCGTCCACCTCGCGGCGCGGGGCGTCCGGGTCCTCGCGACCGACCCCGCCGCCGCGATGGTCCGCGAAGCCCGCTCGAAGGCCGATCGGTCCCTCGTCGGAGAGCGCGTGGCGACGCGCGTCCTCGACGCGGCCCGCCTCGACGAGCTCGGCGAGGAGTCGTTCGACGGGGCCTTCTCGAACTTCGGCGCCCTCAACTGCGTCCCCGACCTCTCCCCCGTCGTCGCCGGCCTCGCCCGCCTCGTCCGCCCGGGAGGGCGCGTCCTGCTCTGCGTGATGGGCCGCTACGTCCCCTGGGAGTGGGCTTGGTTCCTCGCGCGCGGCCGGCGCGGCGCCGCGTTCCGCCGCCTCGCGAAGGAGGGGACGGAGTGGCGGGGCCTCCGGATCTCCTATGCGCCGCTCGGCGCGCTGAAGCGGACCTTCGAGCCGGCCTTCCGTTTCGCGGGAGCGCGCGCCGTCGGCGCCCTCCTCCCGCCGAGCTACGCCGAGGCGTGGGCCGCGCGCCACCCGCGGCTCCTCGGCGCGCTCGACGCTCTCGAGCGAAGGGTCGAGGCGCTGCCGCCCTTCCCGTCGCTCGCCGACCACGTCCTCCTGGAGCTCGAGCGGCGATGAGGGAGCCGCGCGCGAACGTCCTCGCCCGGGCCCTCTACCGCGCGACGCTCCCCGTGCGGCACCGCGTCCTCCTCCGGCGCGTCCGCCGGCTCCTCCTCGAGGAGTGGGACGGCCTGCCGCTCGTCGTCCTTCCCGACGTCCTCAACCCGGTCGTCTTCCGCTCCGGCGTCCTCCTCGCCGAGGCGCTCGCGGCCCTGCCGCTCCCGGCGCGTCCCGGGGGCGCGCCGCGCGCGCTCGACATGGGGACGGGCTCGGGGATCGGCGCGCTCGCGCTCGCGCGCGCCGGCTTCTCCGTCGTCGCGGTCGACGTGAGCCCCGAGGCGGTCCGGTGCGCCCGGATCAACGCGCTCCTGAATCGCCTCGAGGCGCGGGTCGAGGTGCGCGAAGGGGACCTCTTCGCCCCGGTCGGAGGCGAGCGGTACGACGTCGTCGCCTTCAACCCGCCCTTCTTCGACGGGACGCCCTCCGACCTGCACGACCGCGCCTGGCGCGGGACGGACGTCTTCGAGAGGTTCGCGTCCGGGCTGCCGCGGCACCTCGCGCCGGGCGGCCTCGCGCTCGTCCTCCTGTCCGACCTCGGCCCCCAGGAGCGTCAGCTCGACGCCCTCCGCGCCGCCGGCTTCCGGGTCGAGGCGCACGTCTCGCGGAGCTGGACGCGCGAGCGCCTCACCGTGTGGGCGGCGCGTCTTCGGGAGGGCGCGTGAGCCGGCCGCGGCGCGTCGTCCTCGTCAACCCGCGCGCCTGCTCGCGGAGGAACGCGCGGATCCCCGTCTCGCTCCTCGCGCTCGGCGCCGTCCTCGAGGGGAGGCGGGAATGGGAGGTCGTCGACGGGAACGTCGACGCCGACGCGGCGGGGACCGTCCTCGCGAGCCTCGCGCGCGACCCTCACGCCCTCGTCGGCCTGACGGTCATGCCCGGGCCGCAGGTCGGCCCCGCGATCGCGCTCTCCTCGGCCGTCCGCGCACGCTTCCCCGACGTCCCCGTCGTCTGGGGCGGCTATTTCCCGTCGCTCTATCCCGAAGCGGCCGTGAACGCGCCGTACGTCGACGCCGCCGTCCGCGGCGCCGGCGAGGAGACGCTCCCCGAGCTCCTCGCACGGCTCGACGAGGCGGGCGAGAGCGCCCGGCTCGACCTCTCCGGCCTCGCCGGAGTCACCTGGATGAGGGACGGCGCGATCGTCCACGAGGCCGACCGGGCGTGGCGCGAGCCCGACTCCTTCCCGCCGCTTCCGTACGGCCGCCTCGGCGACCTCTCGCCGTGGCTCGCGCGGACGTACCTCGGGCGGCGGACGGCGGTCCACCAGGCGGCGATCGGCTGCCGCTACCGCTGCTCGTTCTGCGGGGTCGTCTCGATGTTCGGCGGGAAGACGATGCTCTCGGGCCCCGCCCGGATGCTCGCCGCGCTCGAGGAGCTCCGCGACCGGCACGGCGCCGACGCCGTCCAGTTCTACGACAACAACTTCTTCGACAGCGAGGCGTCGTCGGTCCCGCAGCTCGAGGCGCTCGAGAAGGCCGGCCTCCCGTACTGGTGCTACGCGCGCCCCGACACGCTCGCCGGCTTTTCCGCGAGGACGTGGGACCTCGCGCGGCGGAGCGGCCTGAAGATGGCCTACGTCGGCGCCGAGGCCTCGACCGACCGCGCACTCCGCTCGATGCACAAGGGGACGAAGGTGGAGCAGACGCTGGAGGTGGCGCGGCGCGGCCTCGAGCATGGCATCGTCCCCGAGTTCTCGTTCGTCCTCGGCGGGCCCGAGGACCCGGAGGGAGAGGTCGAGAGCACGCTGCGCTTCGTGCGGCAGCTGAAGGCGATCCACCCCGGCTGCGAGGTGATCCTCTACTTCTACACGCCGACGCCGCAGCGCGACCCCGAGCGGGCGCGCCGGGACGGACCGGGCGTCCGCGCCTACCGGACGGCGTACGGCGCACAGGACGTCGGCCTCCCGACGACGCCGGAGGAATGGACCGAGAAGCGCTGGGTCGACTTCGTCTGCCACCAGGACGCGCCCTGGCTCACCCCGCGGCTCCGACGGCGGATCCGCGACTTCGCGACCGTCCTCGCCTGCCGGTTCCCGACGGTGCAGGACACGCGCCTGCCGTCGTGGGGGCGCGGCGCGCTCCGCACGCTCGCCTCGTGGCGCTGGGCGACGGAGACCTACGGCCGCCCCGGCGAGCTCGAGCTCGCGCGGCGCGCGCTCTCGCTCCGGAGCCCAGAGGCCGAGGGGCTGTGAGCGGCCGTCGTCTCGGGCTCCTCGTCCCGGGGTTCAGCGCCTCGGAGGAGGACTGGTGCATCCCCGCCCTCCTCGACCTCGTCCGGGCGCTCGCCGCGGAGGACGACGTCCGCGTCTTCGCCCTCCGCCACCCGGCGCGCGAGGAGCGCTATTCCGTCGCCGGAGCCGAGGTGATCCCCTTCGGGGGCGACGGCGGCGGCGCGTGGGGGCGCGTCCTCCGCTTCCGGCGCGTCGTCCGCACGATCGTCGCGGAGCACCGCCGCCGCCCCTTCGACCTCCTCCACGCCTTCTGGGCGCACGAGCCGGGAGCGCTCGGCGCGCTCGCCGCCGCGCGGATCGGCCGCCCCCTCGTCGTCTCCGTCCTCGGGGGCGAGCTCGTCCACCTCCCGGCCATCCGCTACGGCGGCGGGGAGGGGCCGCTCAACCGTCACCTCGCCTCCTTCGCGCTCTCCCGCGCGCGCCTCGTCACCGCCGGATCGCGCTTCCTCCTCGCCGAGGCTGCGGAGCGCGTCGCGGAGGACCGCCTCGCGCTCGCCCCCCTCGGCGTTTCGACGGAGCGCTTCTTCCCCGCTCGCGCGCCGCGCCTCGAGGGGGCGCCCGCCCTCCTCTCGGTCGCCTCGCTCGTCCCCGTCAAGGGGCACGCCGTCCTCCTCGATGCGCTCGCGCGCGTCGCGGCGACGAGGCCGGGCGCCGTCCTCCACCTCGCCGGGAAAGGGGTCGAGGGCGCGGCGCTCCTCGCCCGCGCGGGAAGCCTCGGCGTCGCCGGGCGCCTCCGCCTCCACGGCGAGCTGCCGCACGACGCCCTTCCCGCGCTCTACCGCGGCGCCGACCTCGTCGTCGTCCCGTCGCTCTTCGAGAGCCAGTGCCTCGCCGCCCTCGAGGCGGCCGCCTGCGGGACTCCCGTCGCGGGGTCCGCCGTCGGGATCCTCCCCGAGATCGTTCCGCAGGAGCTCCTCGCTCCGCCCGGAAACGCAGCCGAGCTCGCCGCGGCGATCGAGGCGGGGCTCGCCCCGGCTGCGCGCGCAGGCGCCCTCCGCGCGCCTTTGCCGCCGGGCCTCGCCCTGGCGGGATCCGTCGCGCGCTGGAGGGAGCTCCACGCCCGGCTCTGAGAGGGTGCGCGGCGCCGCACGACGCGGCGGAGCGTCCCCTTAGAATCGCCGCGCCCGGGAACACATCCGATGACCGACCGCTCCGCGGCCCCGCCGCCCGACCTGCTCCTGACGCACGGGTACTTCCTCGCGGAAGACCCGAAGGAGCAGCTCATCATGAAGCCGTACGTCCCGCTCGGGATCCTCTACCTCGCGGCGTACCTCGAGAGAGCCGGCTTCTCCGTCGAGGTCTTCGACACGACCTTCCGGCGCTTCGCCGACCTCGAGGAGCGCCTCCGGCAGGGGCCGCCCTCGGTCGTCGGCTTCGCCGCGAACCTGATGACGCGCGCGAACGTCGTTCGCCTCGCGCGCGTCGCGAAGGAGAGCGGCTGGACCGTCCTCCTCGGCGGCCCCGAGCCTCCGAACTGGCCGGAGCAGTACCTCGCCGCGGGGGCCGACGTCGTCGTCGACGGCGAGGGCGAGGAGACGCTCGCCGAGCTCCTCCCTCTCCTCCGCGCGCACGGCCCCGACCCGGCCGTCCTCTCGCGGGTGAACGGGCTCGTCTTCCGCGGCGCGGACGGCGCGCTCGCGAGGACGCCCCCTCGCGCGAAGGTGGCCGACCTCGACGCGCTCCCCTGGCCCGCGCGGGAGAAGGTCGACGTCGCGCGGTACCTCGAGACGTGGCGGACGGCGCACGGCGCCGGCTCGCTCTCCCTCATCACGGCGCGCGGCTGCCCCTTCCGGTGCAACTGGTGCTCGCACGGCGTCTACGGGTACTCGCACCGGCGCCGCTCCCCCGCCGCGGTGGCCGACGAGCTCGCCTTCCTCGTCGAGACGTACCGCCCCGAGCAGGTCTGGTACGCGGACGACGTCTTCAACATCAAGGCCTCCTGGCTCGTCGAGTACGCCGCCGAGCTCGAGAGGCGCGGCCTGCGCGTCCCCTTCGAGTGCATCTGCCGGGCCGACCGGATGACGGAGGAGGCCGCGGCCGCCCTCGCGCGCCTCGGCGCGTACCGGGTCTGGATCGGCTCGGAGAGCGGGAGCCAGCGCATCCTCGACGCGATGGAGCGCGGCGTCACGGTGCAGCAGGTCAAGGACGCGACGGCGCTCCTGAAGAGGCACGGGATCGAGACGGGGATGTTCCTGATGTGGGGCTACGAGGGGGAGGAGCTCGCCGACATCGAGGCGACCGTCGCTCTCGTGAAGGACGCGCTCCCCGACGTCTTCTTCACGACGGTCTCCTACCCGATCAAGGGGACGAAGTACTTCGAGAAGGTCGCCGGCCGGGCCGTCGCGACGACCGCCTGGGAGACGGGCTCCGACCGCGACTACGCCGTGAAGGGGCGGCACAGCCGCCGCTACTACGACGAGGCGACGAAGTACCTCCGGCGCTCCGTCGAGGCGCACCGCCTCCGCGCCGAGGGCGGCCTCGCGCGCCTGCCGCGCCTCGCCCGCGCGGTCGTCGCCGCCCGGCGGGCCC
>JBDIBE010000011.1:0-20615 GCA_039812785.1 Thermoanaerobaculia bacterium
TCGCGAGGAGGAGGGCCGAGCGCGGCCGCACTGTGGAGAGGAGGACCGCCGCCCCGGCCGCGAGCCCGAGCGCGGCGCTCCGCGTGAAGGTGAGGCCGACGAGGAGCGCCGCCGCCGCCGAGATCGCGCCGTCGGCGAGGCGCGCCGCCCGGGGCCGGGACGCGGAGAGGGCGCGGGCCGCGAGGGCGAGCGCGAGGACCATCAGCAGGCCCGCGTAGGTCATGTAGTGCGACAGGCCGCCGGAGGCGCGGTCCCAGACGTTGTCGTGGCCGCGGAGGAAGTAGTCGATCAGCCCCTTGCCGACGAGCCAGAGGGCCGTCAGGCGGAACGCATCGAGGAAGGCGCCGGCGTCCTCCTCGTCGTCGACGAGCGCGGCGACGAGGAGAGGCAGGAGGAACGTGAAGAGCCCCTTGAGCTGGACGAGCGAGTGCGGCGGGTCGGTCGAGAAGAGCGCCGAGAGGGCGGTGAGGAGGGCGAGGAGGCCGAGCGGCCCGTGGAGCGGGGTCGTCCTCCGGAGCGTCCCGAGCGGGTCCCCGCCCGCGCGGGCGGCCCGTGCCGCGAGAAGGAGGAGCGGCCCGAGCGCGATCCCGAGGCCGACGTTCGAGAGGGCGGGCCGGTGCGTCAGCGCGGCGCAGAGGAGGAGCCCGAGGAAGGCGAGGCCCGGCAGGCTCGCCCGGCGCGCGAGAGGAGCCGGGAGGAGCTTCAGGACGCCCGGGCCCCGGCGGGGAGGGCCTCGTCGACGAGCATCACCGGGATGTCGGAGACGATCGGGTAGACCCGGCCGCACGCCGCGCAGTGGAGCCCCTCCCGGACGACCGGCTCCTCGTCCCGGAACTTGTCGCGGTACTTCTCCACGACCTGGGCGGCCGCGGAGGCCTCGAGGGCGCAGAGCTTCACCGGGGGCCGCGGCTCGCAGGCCGGGCAGGCGAGGATGGCGAGGAGCTCGGGGTCGACGGCCATGGACCGATCCTAGCAGGAGCGGCGGCGCCTCGGCTCACGCCCCGAAGCGCTCCTGCAGCGGCGCGATCGACCGCGCCCTCCCCGTCTCCTCGTCGACGTCGACGACGGCCCCGCAGAGCCTGACGTCGCGCGTCGCCGTCTCCATCCCCCGCGGGGTCTGGAAGCGGAAACGCTCGAGGATCGTCTTCGGGTCGAAGCCGATGATCCCCTCGTAGGCGCCGGTCATCCCGGCGTCCCCCTGGTAGGCCGTCCCCTTCGGGAGGACCCGCGCGTCCGCCGTCGGGACGTGCGTGTGCGTCCCGATGACGGCGGAGACGCGCCCGTCGAACCACCACCCCGTCGCCTGCTTCTCCGACGTCGCCTCGGCGTGCATGTCGATCAGGACGACCTTCAGCCCGGGGCAGGAGGCCCTCATCTCCTCGAGGCAGGCGTCGCCGACGCGGAACGGCGAGTCGGTCGCCGCCATGAAGACCTGTCCCTGGAGGTTGAGGACGCCGACGGGGATCCCGGCGGGCGTCGACTGGACCGTCCAGCCGCGCCCGGGGTTGCCGGGCGGGTAGTTCGCCGGCCGGAGGAGGTTCGGGATGTCGTCGAGGAGGGGGACGAAGTCCTTCTTGTCCCAGATGTGGTTCCCGGAGGTGAAGACGTCCACGGGAAGCTTCGAGAGGTCGGCGAAGATCTCCGCCGTCACGCCGAACCCGCCCGCGGCGTTCTCCACGTTCACGACGGTGAAATCGACCGCCTCGCGGGCGATGACCTTCTCGAGGAGGCCGAGGGCCTTGCGGCCCGGCTTCCCCACCACGTCTCCGACGAACAGGAGCTTCACGTTCCGATCCTCCGGGGTCCTGACGACGCCGCCCCGGGGGATTCCCCCCGGGGCGGCGGGCGTTCCACTTCTTCCGAGGGCCTACTTCGCGTACTCGACGGCGCGCGTCTCGCGGATGACGGTGATCCGGATCTGGCCGGGATACTGGAGCTCCGACTGGATCCGCTTGGCGAGGTCCTTCGACATCCAGAAGCAGTCGGCGTCGTTCACCTGCTTGGCGTCGACGATGACGCGGAGCTCGCGCCCCGCCTGGATGGCGAAGGTCTTCTCGACCCCCTTCATCCCCTGGGTCATCTGCTCCAGCTTCTCGAGCCGCTTGACGTAGGTCTCGATGATCTCGCGGCGGGCGCCGGGGCGGGCCGCCGAGATGGCGTCGGCCGCGTTCACGAGGACGGCCTCGATCGTCCGCGGCTCGTAGTCGCCGTGGTGGCACTCCATGCCGTGGATGACGGCCTCGGTCTCGCCGTACTTCTTCAGGAGCTGCCGGCCGAGCTCGAGGTGCGTCCCCTCCTGCTCGCGGTCGATCGCCTTGCCGATGTCGTGGAGGAGCCCGGCGCGCTTGGCGACGGTCACGTCGACCTTCAGCTCGCTCGCCATGTGGCAGGCGGCCCAGGCGACCTCCTTCGAGTGCTGCAGGACGCTCTGCCCGTAGCTCGTCCGGTACTTCAGGCGGCCGAGGAGCTTCACGAGGTCGGGGTGGAGGTCGGCGATGCCGAACTCGTAGGCCGCCGCCTCGCCCGTCTTCTTGAGGTCCTCCCAGAGCTCGGCGCGGACCTTCTCGACGACCTCCTCGATCCGGCCGGGGTGGATCCGGCCGTCCTGGATGAGCCGCTCGAGGGCCCGTCGGGCGACCTCGCGGCGGATCGGGTCGAACGAGGAGAGGAGGACCGCCTCCGGCGTGTCGTCGATGATGATGTCGACGCCCGTCGCGGCCTCGACGGCGCGGATGTTCCGCCCCTCGCGGCCGATGATCCGGCCCTTCATCTCGTCGCTCGGCAGGTCGAGAACGGTCACGGTCGTCTCGGCGACGTAGTCGGAGGCCATCCGCTGGGTCGTCATCGCCAGGAGGCGCTTCGCCTTCATCTGGGCGTTGTCGACCGCCTCCTCCTCGATTCGCCGGATCAGGCCGGTCGCCTCGAGGCGGGCCTCGTTCTCGAGCTCGCGGACGAGGTCCTTCTTCGCCTGCTCGGCGGTCAGCCCGGCGATCTGCTCGAGCTTCGCCCTCTGGGCCGCGAGGAGCGACTCGGCCTCCTTCTGGGCCTCCTCCTCGAGCTCCGTGACCCGCTTCTCCCTCTTGTCGAGGTTCTTCGCGCGGTTCTCGGCGTCCTGCTCCCGCTTCTCGGCGGACCCGATCTTCCGGTCGAGCGTCTCCTCCTTGCCGAGGAGCCGCTTCTCCAGCTCGGCGAGCTCGTTGCGGCGGCGGGCAACCTCCTCGTCGACGGCCTCGCGGGCCTTGAGGAGCTGCTCCTTGGCGTCGAGCTCGGCCTTCTGCGCGGAAGCCTGGGCCTTGCGGACCTCGGCCTCGGCCTGCAGCTTCGCCGTCTCGAGCACCTTCTTCGCCTCGAGGTCGGCGAGGGCCCGGGCCTCGTCGGCCCTCCCCTTCGCCTTCGCCCCGAGGACGAAGATCACGCACGCCGCGACGAAGAGGATCGCGGCGATGGCGACGTAGATGATTGGATTCAACTGTGGTCCCCCTCGTCTCTCTTCTCTTCGAGGGTGACCCTGAGCCGGGAAGCGGGGCTCCGACCCCGGGAACTTCCTGCCGCTATGACGCCCTCGCGGGGAAAAGGCCCCCGCCTCGGCCGTGTGAGCCTGAGTCTTTGAACCCGCGCCAGAACAGGGAGAACGCCCCGGGGCGACCCGTCAGTTCCCGGACCGAGGCCCGGGCGTCACGGGGTGGCCGGACTTCGGAGCGTTCGGGGTTCAAAATACGGTTCAAGGACATTCGCTCATTCACGCACCGCGCAGGGTGCCACGTCATTCCGTTCCGGCTCTCGCCGGGACCTCCGCAGGCAGGATCCCGAGGACTTCGTCCAGCTTCTCGACGAGGCGGCCCGCCACGGGGACGAGACGCCCCGGATCACCCATCCGGGTCTTGGTACGGTACTGGTGGAACTCGTCGGAGACGTTCAGGGCCGTCAGGATGGCGATCTTCGTCGAGTCGACGGTCGGGGCGTGCGCCGCCACCTCCCGCATCTTCCGGTCCACGAAGGCGGCGAGGTCGCGGATGTACTCCGCTTCTCCGGCCGCGCGGACCGAATAGGTCTGTCCGAAGATCTCCACCTGGATGACGGTCGGCCTGTTCTCCATCCCGGCAGCTCTCCTTCCCTGCTGCCGGGACGGAGGATAGCACGCGGGGCCCTAGGCCCCCGCGGGCGGCTCTTCCAAGCTCTTGACCAGACGCTCGATACGGGCGCGGACCTCCTCCCGTTCGACCGCGAGGCGCGAGAGCTTCTCATTCAGCTCGGCCACGTGGGCCGCGCCCGAGAGGCTGTCGGCGAGCTCTGCCTTGAGGCGGTCGCGCTCTGCGGCGGCCTCCTCCAGCGAGGCCCGGAGGCGGGCGTTCTCCTCGGCGGCGGACCTCGCCGCCGCGAGGAGGCGCGAGACGCGATCCTCCATGGCGGAGAGAAGCTGCTCGAGCTCGGCGACCGCCGGCGTCTCCTCGGCGGGGGCCTTTTCCTTCTTCCCGCTCATCTCGTTCTCCTTCAGGAAATTCCGTCCACCGCCGTGCCGGGCACGGCGAGGAGGCGCCGCGCGGCTTCGTCGCGCCAGCGGTTGATCTCGTCCCGCTCGAGGGAGCGCTCCGCCGACCCGAACGCGACGCTCAGGGTCGTCTTCACGTGACCCTCCGGGACCCCTGCGCCGCGCCAGAGGTACCTGGCGTCGACGGAGAGGAGCTCCTTCGGCGCGCCGTTCCGGACGGCCGAGGCGAGCGTCTCGAAGGAGACGGCGAGCGGGTGCGTGACGGTCAGGTCGACGCCGCTCCCCGGGAAACGGGAGGGCATCTCGACGGACGACGGGGGGGGAGGGACCGGCAGCGCGGCGAGGTCGACGTCGGCGACGACCGGCTCGGAGAGGTCCCACTCGGCGGCGAGCGGCCCGAGGAGGACACCGACCCATCCGACGACCTTCCCGTCCGCGACGACCTCGGCCGAACGACCGGGGGCGAGGAACGGGAGGGCGGCCGCACGGAACGCCGGCGCGGGGGCGCCGAACCCGGCGACGAGCGCCGCGACGGCGCCCGAGCCGTCGTGGAAGTCGGCCGGGCGGGGCTCGGAGGCCCAGTGGACGCCGCGGCGGCCGTGCAGGAGAACGGCGGCGCGCCGCCCCTCGACGGGACGGCCGTCGGCGAGCGCGTAGGACCGCCCGACCTCGAAGAGCGCGAGGTCGTGCTGCCCCCGGCGGACGTTGTGCCGGGCCGACCGGAGGAGGCCGATCACGGGCGTCGCCCGCATCGTCGTGAACGGCTCGCCGAGCGCGTTCGCGAGGACCGGCGCCGCGCCGGCCACCGCCCCGGCGAACGGGGCGTTCTCCGCGGCCGAGACGAAGGAATAGGTGCACGCCTCGACGTAGCCCGCCGCCGCGAGGAGGTCGCGGGCGCGGTCCTCCCGGCCGAGGATCGGCTCGGACCAGGTCGGGTTGAAGGCGTGGGGGAGCGTCTCCGGGAGCTCGGCGTATCCGACGACCCGGACGACCTCCTCGATCAGGTCGCACTCCCCGGAGACGTCGATCCGCCAGCTCGGGACGGTCACGTCGAGGACGCCCGGCTCCGGCTCGGCGACGCCGAACGAGAGCGCCTCGAGGATCGCGACGCAGCGCTCCTTCGGGACATCCATCCCGAGGAACGCGACGAGGCGCGCGTGCCGGAGGCGGACGACCTTCCGGGGGACCTCCGTCCCGAGGGCCTCGACGAGCCCCTTCGCGACCGTCCCGCCGCAGTCGGCGACGAGGAGCTGCGTGACGCGGTCGAGCCCCTCGACGGTCGTCGCCGGGTCGGTCCCGCGCTCGAATCGGTGGGAGGCGTCGGTGTGGATGCCGAGGAGCCGGGCCGTCTTCCGCACCGCCGTCGCGTTGAAGTGCGCCGACTCGAGGAGGACGCGGGTCGTCGACGGCGTGATCGCCGTCGCGAGGCCGCCCATGACGCCCGCCAGGGCGACCGGCTTGACGGCGTCGGCGATGACGAGGTGCTCGGGAGAGAGCGTCCGCTCGATGCCGTCGAGCGTGACGAGCCTCTCCCCGGCGCGGGCGCGGCGGACGACGATCGACGGGCGGCCGTCCGGGCCCTTTGCGAGCGTGTCGAGGTCGAAGGCGTGCGTCGGCTGCCCGATGTCCCAGAGGACGTGGTTCGTGGCGTCGACGGGCGCGCTGATCGGGTTCATCCCGAGGGCGCGGAGGCGCTCCTGCACCTTCGGCGCGGCTTCCCGGACGCGGATCCCCTCGATGACCCGGCCCGAGTAGCGCGAGCAGAGCCCCGGCTCCTCGATCGAGATCGTCACGAGGGACGAGGCCGCGGCGGCCCCTTCCGCCGGCGCGGAGGCGGGCGTGTCGCAGAACGCGCGCCCGAGGGCGCAGGCGGCCTCGCGGGCGAGGCCGCGGTGGTTCATGCCGTCGGGGCGGTTCGCCGTCAGCTCGACCTCGAGGACGGCGTCCCTCCCCTCGCCTTCCGTCCCCTCGACGATGAAGCCGACGTCGGTGAGGCGGCGGCGGAGCGCGGCGAGGTCGGGGAGCTCGCCGGGCAGGTACTGCCCGAGCCATTCGAGGCGGAATTTCATCGTCCTACACCCACGTCCGGTCGAGGAACCGGACGTCGTTCTCGAAGAGGAGCCTCAGGTCGGGGACGCCGTGGAGGAGCATCGTGATCCGGTCGATCCCCATTCCGAAGGCGAACCCGGTGTACCGCTCCGGGTCGATGCCTCCGTTCGCGAGGACGTTCGGGTGGACCATCCCGGCGCCCATGATCTCGATCCATCCCGAGTACGAGCAGATCCGGCAGCCCTTCCGCTCGCAGAAGACGCAGCTCACGGCGCAATCGACGCCCGGCTCGACGAACGGGAAGAACGTCGGCGCGAGGCGGACCTCCGCCTTCCCGCCGAAGAAGCTCCGGGCGAAGGCGGCGAGGGTGCCCCGCAGGTCGGCGAAGGTGATCCCCTCGTCGACGACGAGCCCCTCCATCTGGTGGAAGACGGGCGAGTGCCGCGGGTCGATGTCGTCCTTGCGGTAGACGCGCCCCGGGCAGAGGACGCGGATCGGGGGCTTGCGCCCCTCCATCGTCCTCATCTGGACCGGCGAGGTGTGCGTCCGGAGAAGGAGCGCGTCGCGCCCCGTCCCGCCCCCCTCGACGAAGAAGGTGTCGACCGAGTCGCGCGCCGGGTGGTCGGGCGGGAAGTTCAGAGACTCGAAGTTGTACCAGTCGGTCTCGATCTCCGGCCCGTCGGCGACCTCGTACCCGAGGCCTCGGAAGGCGTGCTCGATCCGGCGGCGGACGACCGTGAGCGGGTGGAGCCGCCCCGTGGGGGGGACTCGCGGCGGGAGCGTCACGTCGACCGCCTTCGCCGCCTCGGCGAGCGCGGCCGCGCGCGATCCGGCCTCGGCCTCGAGGGCGTCGAGGCGCGCCTCGACATCCTGCTTGAGGGCGTTCACCCCCGCGCCGAAGGCCGCCTTCTCCTCCTTCGGCACCTCCTTGAGGCGCGCGAGGAGGGCGGTGACCGCGCCCTGCTTCTTCCCGAGCCAGCGGACCTTCAGCGCCGCGACGTCGGACGGCAGGAGGCCGCCGCGCTCCCGCGCGGCGGCCTCGGAGGCGGCCAGATCGTCGGCGAAGAGGCGCCGCGCCTCCTCGACCGTGACCGGAGTGGAGCTCACGCCGCCCCCCGCCTCAGGCGGCGGAGAGGGCGCTCTTGGCGGAGGAGACGAGGGCCGCGAAGCCCTTCGGGTCCTGGAAGGCGATCTCGGCGAGGACCTTGCGGTTCACGTCCGAGCCGGCCTTCTTCAGCCCCGCCACCAGCTGCGAGTAGCTGATGTCGTTCTGCCGGGCGGCGGCGTTGATGCGGGTGATCCAGAGCCCGCGGAACTCGCGCTTCTTCTGCTTGCGGTCGCGCGTCGCGTAGGCGAGCGAGCGCTCGACCTGCAGCTCGGCGATGCGGAAGCAGTTGTGCTTCGTTCCGTAGTATCCCTTCGCCAGTTCCAGGATCCTCTTCCGGCGATCCTTCCTCTTGGTTCCACGCTTGACGCGAGGCATCGTCTTCTCTCCTGTTCCTTACGCGTAGGGAAGCATCTGCCGGACGGTCGACTCGTCCGCCTTCGCGACGAGACCCGCCTTGGCGAGCTGGCGCTTCCGGCCGGAGGCCTTCTTCGTCAGGATGTGGCGCTTCATCGCGTTGCCGCGCTTGAACTTTCCGCTCGCGGTGACCTTGAAGCGCTTGGCGGCGCCGCGGTGGGTCTTCCTCTTCTGGGTGGCCATGGGCCGGGTCTCCTTGCTCCGTGTGGCGATGTCGGAAGCCGCGAAGGCGCGCCGCACGGGCGGCCGCCCCCGGGCGGGGCGTCTAGTGCTTCTTCGGCGGGGCGAAGATGAGGTGCATCCGGTTGCCGAGCATCTCGGGGTTCCCCTCCGCGTGGGCCTTCCCCTCGAGGTCCGCGCCGAGGCGCTGGAGGACCTTCCGCCCGTTGTCGAGTCGGGACATCTCACGGCCGCGGAACTGGATCGTGGCCTTGACCTTGTCGCCCTCCTCGATGAACCGGATGATGTTCTTCATCTTGAAGTCGTAGTCGTGGTCGTCGATGTTCGGGCGGAACTTGACCTCCTTGACCTGGGTCACCTTCTGCTTCTTCTTCGACTCGTGCTCCTTCTTCTTCTTCTCGAAGGTGAACTTGCCGAAGTCCATCACCTTGCAGACCGGAGGCTGCGCCTGCTCGGCGATGACGACGACGTCGAGCCCCGACTCGCGCGCCTTGGCGAGCGCTTCCTGGGGGGTCACGACGCCGAGCTGCTCCCCGTCGGCCGCGATGAGGCGCACCTCGGGGAAGCGAAGGACGTACTCGTTGATCGGGGAGTTCTTCTGGGGGGGGATCCTTGGACCGCCTCGAAAGAAAATGGCGCTTCCTCCTTCTGTTCCGACGACTCGTTACTTCTTCGCGGGCGCCTTCGCGCCCCACGTCGCCGCACGCGCGGCGACGGCCTGCTTCAACTCGGAGACGAGCTCGTCCACGGGGCGCGACCCGAGGTCGCCCTCGTGGCGCTTCCGGAGCGACACGGCCCCCGCCTCGCGCTCCTTCTCGCCGACGACGAGGAGCGCCGGCACTTTCTCGAGCTCCCCGTGCCGGATCTTGGCGCCGAGCTTCTCGTTCCGCTCGTCGACCGTGACGCGGAGCCCCGCCGCGCGGAGCTTCGCCGCGACCTCGCGCGCGTAGCCGGCGAGCTTGTCGGAGACCGGGATGACGCGCGCCTGCTCCGGCGAGATCCAGAGCGGGAAGTCGCCCCCCGTGTGCTCGACGAGGATCCCGAAGAAGCGCTCGAGCGACCCGAGGACCGCACGGTGGAGGACCACGGGGCGCTTCTTCGACCCGTCCTCGGCGGTGTAGTGGAGGTCGAACTGCTCGGGGTTCGAGAAGTCGACCTGGAGCGTCCCGAGCTGCCAGGCGCGGCCGATGGCGTCCGTCACCTGGAAGTCGAGCTTGGGGCCGTAGAAGGCGCCGTCGCCCTCGTGGATGACGTAGGGCCGGCCGCGGCGCTCGAACGCGGAGGCGAGCGCCTTCTCGGCGATCTCCCAGTTCTCGGGCGTCCCCATGAACTTCTCGGGGCGGGTCGCGAGGCCGACCTTCACGTCGGCGAAGCCGAAGGCCCCGTAGACCTCGTCGATGAGCTCGATGAACCGGTCCATCTCGTCGGCCATCTGGTCGAGGGTGACGAAGATGTGGGAGTCGTCCTGGCAGAACGTCCGCACGCGGGTCAGGCCCTGGGTCACGCCCGACCGCTCGTAGCGGTGGAGCCGCCCGAAGTCGGCGTAGCGGACCGGCAGGTCGCGGTACGAGAAGGCCTGCTGCGCGAACATCAGGAAGTGGCCCGGGCAGTTCATCGGCTTGACGCCGAACTCCCGCTCGTCCACCTCCGTGAAGAACATGTTCTCGTGGTAGTTCTGGTAGTGCCCCGAGCGCTTGAAGAGCTCGACGTCGTAGACCTGCGGGGTGACGACCTCGGAGTACCCGTACTTCGGATAGAGGCTCCGCATGTAGTCGACGAGGAGGTTGTAGACGACCGCCCCCTTCGGGAGGAAGAAGGGCGAGGCCGGGGCCCACGGGTGGAAGAGGAAGAGACCGAGCTCCTTGCCGAGCTTCCGGTGGTCGCGCGCGCGGGCCTGCTCCAGGCGATGGAGGTGCTCGTCCAGCTCCTTCTGGGAGAGGAACGAGGCCCCGTAGATCCGCTGGAGCATCGGGTTGTTCTCGTCGCCCTTCCAGTAGGCGCCGGCGGTGTGCGTGAGCTTGAAGACGCCGAGCTTCCCGGTCGAGGGGACGTGCGGGCCGCGGCAGAGGTCGACGAAGTCGGCCTGCCGGTAGCAGGAGAGCTGCCCCTCGGGGATGCCGGAGACGATCTCGACCTTGAGGTTGTCGCCCTGGGCCTCGAAGACCTTCACGGCCTCGGCCTTCGACATCTCCACACGCTCGATCGGGGCGTCCTCCGCCACGATCTTCCGCATCTCGGCCTCGATCCTCTCGAGGTCCTCGGGCGTGAAGGCCCGGCCCGGGTCGAAGTCGTAGTAGTAGCCGTTCTCGATCGCCGGCCCGATGCCGATCTTCACGCCCGGGAAGAGGCGCTTGACGGCGTGCGCGGTCAGGTGGGCCGTCGAGTGGCGGTAGACCTCGACCGCGTCGGGGTGCCTCGGGGTGATCACCTCGAACGCGCCCGACTTCGTGATCGGCCGCCTCAGGTCGAGGACCTCGCCGTCGACCTTCACCGCGAGCGCGTCCTTGGCGAGGCGCGCCCCGATGGAGGCCGCCACGGCCTCGCCGGTCGTACCCGTCGCCACCTCCCGGACGGAACCGTCGGGAAGGGTCAGGCGGACGACGTTTTCGGCGATGGCGGACATGGCGGCGACCTCCTCCATTTCGAATGGCGGGCGATCTCGAGATCGTTTTCGGGAGGAGGAGGGGTGCGGGATGGTAGGCGCTAGCGGACTCGAACCGCTGACCCCTTCCGTGTGAAGGAAGTGCTCTACCGGCTGAGCTAAGCGCCTGCGAACGCGGCGGAAAGCGGGATGGTAGGCGCGAGCAGGATCGAACTGCTGACCCCTACCGTGTCAAGGTAGTGCTCTCCCACTGAGCTACGCGCCTACGTGCTTCCCAGGGCTACCGGCAGGGGACCTCGCAGGAGGTACTTCGGCCCCGCCCTCGACCCGGATCCGATTCTCAAAAGACCCGCTCCGGCACACGTGCCGGGACCGCGGAGGATACGGAGGTCGGCCCGCGCCGTCAAGCGCCCGGCCCGCCCCGGCGCGGGAATCAGGCCCCGACGGCCTTCGCGACGGCCTTCCCGAGCTCGAGGAAGGCCGCCGTCGAAGCCGAGTCGGGCTCGGCGGCGACGATCGGCATGCCGGCGTCGCCCGAGAGCGCGACGCGCGGGTCGAGCGGGATCCGGCCGAGGAACGGCACGCCCAGCGCCTGCGCCGTCCGCTCGCCGCCGCCCGTCTTGAAGATCGGCTCGACGTGGCCGCACTTCGGGCACTCGTAGCCGCTCATGTTCTCGATGAGGCCGAGGAGCGGGACGTTCACCTTCTGGAACATCGCGAGCCCCTTGCGGGCGTCGATCAGGGCGACGTCCTGGGGCGTCGTCACGATGACCGCGCCCGAGAGGGCGACCTTCTGGGTCAGCGTCAGCTGGGCGTCGCCCGTGCCGGGCGGCAGGTCGACGACGAGGAAGTCCTGGTCGCCCCACGCCACGTCGCCGAGGAACTGCTCGATCGCCTTGTAGATCATCGGCCCGCGCCAGATCACCGGCGTGTCGACGTCCATCAGGAAGCCGATCGACATGACCCGCACGCCGTAGCGCTCGATCGGGACGATCTTCTCCTCGTCGTTGAGGAACGGCTTCTCGTCGATCCCCATCATCATCTGCTGCGACGGCCCGTAGATGTCGCAGTCGAGGAGGCCGACCGTGTAGCCGAGCTGCCGGAGGGCGAGGGCGAGGTTCGCGGCGACGGTCGACTTGCCGACGCCCCCCTTCCCCGACGCCACGGCCACCATGAAGCGCGTCCCCGGGAGGACGCCGGCCTTCGCGGCCTGCGCCCCGGCGAGGTTCACGGGCGCCTGCCCCGTCTCGACCCGGATCGTGACCGCCGTGACGCCGGGAAGGGCGCGGAGGGCCGCGTCGGCCTCGGCCCGGATCTGCTCGCCGACCTCCGCGGAGGCGGTCGTCATCGAGAGCCGGAAGGAGACGTTCCCGCCGCCGACGGCCACGTCCTTGACGAAGCCGAAGGAGACGATGTCGCGGCTGAAGCCGGGGTAGCGGACCTTCCGGAGTGCTTCGAGGACGGTCTCCTCGGTGGGGTGCGTGCTGCTCACGTCGCGTCCTCCGTTCGGGTTGGCCGGCGCGGATGGGCCGGCCCTCGCGGGCGGCCCTTCCGGGCGCCTCGCGGCGGGCGGATCTTACTCTGCCGAATCGCCGAGCCGCGCGATCTCGGTGCGCACCCGCTCGACGTACTCGCCCCGCCGGGCGAAGTCGTAGCCGTCCGGCGGCACCGGGTCGCCGACGCGCACGGTGATGCGGCCCCGCCGGATCAGGACCCCGTCGGCCCCGAGGACGGCCCGCGCCCCCGAGATGCCGACGGGCACGACCGGAAGCCCCGTCCGCATCGCGAGGAGGAAGCCCGCCTTCTTGAACGAGCCGAGCCTCCCGTTGCGGGAGCGCGTCCCCTCGGGGAAGACGAGGATCGAGACCCCCTTCCGGAGCTTCTTCCCGATCTCGTCGAACGCCTCGCGGGCCTTTTCCTTGTTCTCGCGGTCGACGGGGATGAAGCCGGCGAGCCACATCGACCAGCCGAGGAAGGGGACGAGGAAGAGCTCCTTCTTGGCGACGAAGCGGACGTCCCTCGCGAGGGCGATGAAGAGGACGATGATGTCGGCCGCGGAGGTGTGGTTCGCCATGAAGATGGCGGCCGGGACGCTCCGCGCCGCCTCCGACGTCTCGACCGCGACGTCCAGGCCGGCGCCCCAGACGAGCGTCCGGGACCACCAGCGCGCCCAGTACTGGTAGGTGCGCCCGCGCGGCGGGACCCACGAGGTGAGGATGGCGAGCGTCCCGAAGACCGGCGTCACGAGGAGCCCGAAGATCCACACCCACGCCGTGTAGAGGAGCTGCATCGCGGCGGAAGTGTAACGGGCCGGCCCGTACAATCGCCGCCGTGACGGAGCCCTTTGCGGACCCGGGGCGCGAGGCCCCGTTCTGGACCCTGCCGAGGGTGCGGCGCTGGCTCCGGAAGGTCGTCTCCCACCTCGGCGGGCTCGGCCTACTGGCCTGGAGCCTCGTCCGGGAGGGGCGGAGGCGCTGGGAGGGGGGCGAGGTCCTCCGTCAGATGGACGCCCTCGGCGTCCAGTCGATCTCCGTCGCGAACCTGACCTGCCTCTTCACGGGGATGGTCCTCGCGCTCCAGACGGCCCACTCCCTCGCCGAGTTCGGCGGCAAGCTCTTCGTCGGTCGGGCCGTCATCCTCTCCCTGACCCGCGAGCTCGGCCCCGTCCTGACCGCCCTCATGCTCGCCGCCCGCTGCGGCGCGGGAATCACCGCCGAGCTCGGGACGATGGCCGTCACGGAGCAGGTCGACGCCCTCCGCGCCCTCGGCTCCTCGCCGATCCGCAAGCTCGTCCTCCCCCGCGTCGTCGCGCTCACGGTCATGCTCCCGGTCCTGACCCTGATCGCGATCTTCCACGGGCTCCTCGGCGGTCTCCTCATCGCCGTCTTCGAGCTGAAGATCGGCGCGAGCTTCTACCTCTCGACGACGCTCCAGGCCCTCTCGTTCGACGACCTGATGCACGGCCTCTGCAAGACGCCGTTCTTCGGGCTCGAGATCGCCCTCATCGGCTGCTACAACGGCCTCTCGGCGACGGGCGGGGCCGACGGCGTCGGCCGGGCGACGACGGTCGCCGTCGTCGTCTCGTCGATCACCGTCCTCATCACCGACTTCTTCCTCACGAAGCTCTTCATCGCGCTGCCGATCGGATGAGCGACCCCGTCGTCGAGCTGCGCGGCGTCTCGAAGGCCTTCGGCGAGAAGGTCGTCCTCGACGCCGTCGACCTCGCCGTGACGCGGGGGGAGGTCCTCGTCATCCTCGGCGGCTCGGGGACGGGCAAGTCGGTGACGCTCCGGCACATGAACGGCCTGACGCACCCCGACTCGGGCGAGGTCTTCGTCGACGGCGCCGAGGTCTCGAGCCTCTCCGAGGAGGAGCTCGGACCGGTGCGGCGGAAGGTCGGGATGCTCTTCCAGATGGGGGCGCTCTTCGACTCGATGAGCGTCTTCGAGAACGTCGCGTTCGCCCTCTGGGAGCACACGGCGATGACGGAGGCCGAGGTCGAGGCGCGGGTCCGCGAGGTCCTCGGCTTCGTGAACCTCGGCCCCGACGTGATGCCTCTGCTCCCGTCGTCCCTCTCCGGGGGGATGCGGAAGCGCGTCTCCCTCGCGCGGACGATCGCGCTCAAGCCCGACGTCCTCCTCTACGACGAGCCGACGACCGGCCTCGACCCCGTCACCTCGATGACGATCAACCGGCTCATCGTCGACCTCAACACGCGCCTCGCGACGACCTCCGTCGTCGTCACCCACGACATCGCCTCGGCCCTCTTCGTGGCCGACCGGATCGCCTTCCTCGAGAAGGGGCGCTTCGCCTTCGTCGGGACGCCCGACGAGGCCCGGCGCTCCGGGGTCGCCGCCCTCCGCGCCTTCCTCGCCGCGGAGGAGGCCGGCGCCTGATGGAGACCGCCGCACCGTGAGAGCCGACATCCGCACCCGTTCCCGCGTCGGGGTCATCGTCTTCGCCGCGCTCCTCCTGTTCGTCGTCATGGTCGTCGTCGTGGGAGGGAAGACCGGCTTCTTCCTCGCCCGGGCGAGCTACTTCGCGCGCTTCCCGAACTCGCAGGGGCTCGCCGGGGGGAACCAGGTCCGCCTCGCCGGGGTGACGGTCGGCGCGGTGCAGGAAGTCGAGTTCCCCGAGAAGCCGGGCGAGGACCTGACCGTCCGCTTCGACATCGAGCGGCGCTACCGCCACCTCGTGAGGACCGACAGCCGCGTGGAGATCAAGACGATCGGCCTCCTCGGCGACAAGTACCTCGAGGTGACCCCCGGCTCTCCCGACGAGCCTCTCCTCGAGCCGGGGAAGGAGATCGCCGCGGTCCGCGGGAGCGAGCTCGACAAGATCCTCGCCGGCTCGGGCGACCTCTTCGAGAACGTCAACTCCGTCGCCAAGTCGCTCAAGACGATCCTCGGGAGGGTCGAGAACGGCGAGGGCTTCGTCGGCGAGATCACGAGCGGGACCCCTGAGGGGAAGGAGCTCTCGCGCTCGCTCCGGCAGACGATCGCCGCGACGAACGCCCTCCTCGCCGACGTGAGGACGGGCAAGGGGCTCCTCGGCCGCCTCGTCTCCGACGAGAAGCTCGCCGACTCGGTCGCCGCCGACCTCGAGGGCTCCGTCGCCTCGCTCCGGCGGATCCTCGGGGCCGTGGAGAAGGGCGCCGGCCAGGGGGACGGCCTCGTCCCGGCGCTCCTCGGCGACCCCGAGGGGAAGAAGCGGTTCTTCGCGATGGTCGACGCGCTGAAGGGCGCGGCCGAGGGGCTCGCAGGGTTCTCGAGGGAGCTGTCGACCGGGAACGGCCTCCTCCCGACGCTCGTGAAGGACGAGGAGTTCGCCCGCGCGCTGAAGAAGGACCTCGCGCGGATCTCGTCGAGCCTCGCGAGCGTCGCCGAGAAGCTCGACCGGGGCGACGGCACCGCCGGGAAGCTCGTCAACGACCCGTCCGTCTACGAGGCGATCGACGACATCCTCGTCGGCATCGACGAGTCCAAGCCCCTACGCTGGCTCGTGAGGAACCGGCAGCGCGCCGGGATCCAGGCTCGCTACGAGGAGGAGAAGGCGAAGGCCGACGCGGCCTCCCCCGCGACGCTCGGGCCCGCGCCGACCCCGGAGCCGAGGGAGTAGCCGTGGCGTTCCGCGTCCTCGTCGCGGGCGGCGCCGGGCTCGTCGGCTCGGCGGTCGCGCGGCAGCTCCTTTCGGAGGGGGCCGAGGTCGTCGTCGCCGACGCGATGGGCCTCGACGGCGACGGGCGCGACGCGAAGGAGGCCCGTGTCGCCGCCCTCCGCGCCTTCCCGAAGTCGACCTTCGTCGCCGCCGACCTGACGCTTCCCGGGGCCGCCGACGAGCTCTTCCGCGAGCTCGCCCCGGCCGCAGTCGTGAACGCCGCGCTCTTCCCTCCCGGGGGGCCGGGCGTCGAGGCGCTCGCCGAAGCGATCCGCTCCCACGGCGAGCCCTTCCTCGTCCACCTCTCCGACGGGGCGCTCTACGGCCCGCCGTCGTTCCCCGGTCAGCCCGCCGCGGAGGACGAGGCGCTCGAGCCGGGGAACGACGCGCTCCTCCTCCAGAGGATCGTCGAGGAGGACCGGCTCCGCGCCTCCGGAATCCCCCACGTCGTCCTCCGGCTCTTCCCCCTCCTCGCCCCGGGGCCTCTCCCCCGCCGCTTCCCGCACCGGGAGCTCGAGGCGCTCCTCGACGGCAGCGAGGTCGTCCTTCCGACCGACACCCTGACGGACCTCCTCCACCTCCGCGACGCCGTCCACGGCATCCTCGCCGCCCTCGCCCTCCGGCCCGCCGGGAGGACCGTGAACCTCGCGAGCGGCACCGGGGTCGCGCCGTCGCGCGTCGTCCGCCTCCTCGCGGAGAAGGCGTTCCGCACCGTCCGCATCCGGGTCGCGGACGTCCCCTTCCGGCCGAACCGCGTCGCCTCCGCCGCGCGCGCCGGCGAGCTCCTGAGGTTCCGCCCGCGGACGCCCCTCGAGGCGTCCCTCGACGAGATCGTGGCCGCCCGCCTCGGCGCCCCCGAGATCTCCTCGAGCCGGCCGGGCACCTCCGTCCGCCCGGCCTCGCCGGCCTCCCCTTCCGCGGGGCCGGCGTCCCGGGCGGAGGAGCCGCGGGAGGTCTCGCGGCGGGAGCTCTTCGGCTTCTTCCGCCGTCCCTTCGACGACGGCAAGCCCCGCTGAAGACAGGCGGTCCCCGGGGACGCTAGACTTCGCCGGTTGGGCGGCCCTCGGGGCGGCCCCCTTTCGGAGGACTCTCATGAACATCTGCATGGTCGGTACGGGTTACGTCGGCCTCGTCACGGGCGCCTGCCTCGCCGACTTCGGGATGGACGTCACCTGCATCGACAAGGACGAGACGAAGATCGCCCTCCTCCGGAAGGGCGTCTCCCCGATCTACGAGCCCGGCCTCGAGGAGCTCATCCACAAGAACTCCCAGGCCAAGCGGCTCCGCTTCTCGACGGAGATCAAGGAGGCCGTGGAGCGGGCGCTCGTGATCTTCATCGCCGTCGGCACTCCGCCGCGCGAGGACGGCTCCCCCGACCTCTCGTTCATCTTCCAGGTCGCGCAGTCGATCTCGGAGCACATGAACGGCTACAAGGTCGTCGTGACGAAGTCGACGGTCCCGACGGGAACGGGCGCGCAGATCGAGGAGATCCTCCGCAGGAACCCGGGCGGGCACAAGTTCTCCGTCGTCTCGAACCCGGAGTTCCTCCGCGAGGGCTCCGCGATCGAGGACTTCATGCGCCCCGACCGCGTCGTCATCGGCTCGCGCGACGCCGAGGCGATCGCGATCGTCAAGGACGTCTACTCGCCGCTCCTGACGGCCGGCGTGCCGTTCGTCGTGACGGACGTCGAGTCGGCCGAGCTGATCAAGTACGCCTCGAACGGCTTCCTCGCGCTGAAGATCTCCTTCATCAACGAGATCGCGGCGATGTGCGAGCGGATGGGGGCGGACGTGAAGGACGTCTCCCGCGGGATGGGGCTCGACAAGCGCATCGCCCCGCATTTCCTCCTCCCCGGTCCCGGCTTCGGCGGCTCCTGCTTCCCGAAGGACGCCTCGGGCGTCGTCGACGTCGCCCGCAAGCACGGCTACACGTTCGAGATCATGGAGACGGTCCTCCGCGTCAACGACACGGTGAAGGCGCGGATGGTCGAGAAGGTGGCCGAGGTCTGCGGGGAGCTCGCCGGGAAGAAGGTCGCCGTCCTCGGCCTCGCGTTCAAGCCCGAGACGGACGACATCCGCGACAGCTCGGCGATCAAGCTGATCCGCGACCTGACCTCCCGCGGCGCCTCGGTCGTCGCCTACGACCCGGCCGCGATGGAGAACACGAAGGCGATCCTCCCCGAGATCGGCTACGCGGACGACGTCTACGAGTGCGCGGAGGGAGCGGACGCCCTCGTCCTGATCACCGACTGGAACCAGTTCCGCAAGCTCGACCTGGAAAGGCTCGAGAAGACGATGAAGGCGAAGCGCTTCGTCGACCTCCGGAACCTCTACGAGCCGAAGGAGATGAAGCGGCTCGGATGGGAGTACACCGCCATCGGGCGGTCCTGAGGAACGTTTCCGGGGCCGTCGCGCCGCGACGGCCCCGGCTTCCCTTCCCTCCCCCGCGCCGCGCCGCGCGGGACCGGCTTCAGGGCTTCCGGCGGTAGACCAGGGCCCGCTCCTGCGTGTCCTTCGCCTGCCGGACCGTGTACTTCCGCATCAGGGTGCCGCCGGTGTCCGAGACCTCGGTCACGATCGTCTGCGTCGTGGCGAAGACGCTCCCCGCCTGCATCATCGAGACGACGTGCTCGAACTTGCGGTCCTTGACGAGCCACTTCGCGGTGACCGTCGCCCTCTGGCCCGCGACGTCCTGCGGCCTGGACTTGCCGTCGAGCATCAGGACCATCGGCTCGCCGATCGGCCGGTCCCCGGCGAGCCTCGTGATCGTCAGCTGGGGATCGCGGATCCCGATCCTCAGGTCGACCCCTTTCTGCGCCTCGGGGACGTTCTTCGACGCCTTCACGTCGAGGACCCAGGTCCCCTCGAGCGTCAGCTCGTCCGCCGCGAGCGGGCCTGCCGCGGCAAGGACCAGCGCCAGGAACAGGGAACCGACGATCGAGCGGAAAAAGACCACCCTCATGCCGTCCTCCCGAGCCCCGCCCCGGGGCAGGGCTCTCCTCCGTCGGGGCATTGTGCTCCTCGGGGGGGCGAACGGGAAGCGGAACGCTCCCGTAGAATCGCGGATCGCATGCGTATCGTCGTGACCGGCGCCGCCGGATTCCTCGGGAGCCACCTCTCCGACCGCCTCCTCGCCGAGGGCCACGAGGTGATCGGGATCGACAACCTCGTCACCGGCCACGTCCGGAACATCGCGCATCTGATGGGGAACCGGGCCTTCCGCTTCCTCCACCACGACGTCACCGAGTACATCTACCTCGACGGGCCGATCGACGGCGTCCTCCACTTCGCCTCGCCCGCCTCTCCGATCGACTACCTCCAGATCCCGATCCAGACGCTCAAGGTCGGCGCGCTCGGCACGCACAAGGCCCTCGGCCTCTCGCGCGCCAAGAAGGCCCGCTTCCTCCTCGCGTCGACCTCCGAGATCTACGGCGACCCGCTCGTCCATCCCCAGCCCGAGAGCTACTGGGGGAACGTGAACCCCGTGGGGCCGCGAGGCTGCTACGACGAGGCCAAGCGCTTCGCCGAGGCGATGACGATCGCCTACCGGAACTTCCACGGCGTCGAGACCCGCATCGTCCGCATCTTCAACACGTACGGGCCCCGGATGCGGGCGAACGACGGGCGGATCGTCCCGTCCCTCATCAACCAGGCGCTCGCGGGCGAGCCGCTCACCGTCTTCGGCGACGGCTCCCAGACCCGCTCGTTCTGCTACGTCTCCGACCTCGTCGACGGCATCTACCGCCTCTTCCTCTCCGACCAGGCCGACCCCTGCAACGTCGGCAACCCTGCGGAGATGACGGTCCTGCAGTTCGCCGAGACGATCCGGCGCCTCACGGGGACCTCTTCCACGATCGTCCACAAGCCGCTCCCCGTCGACGACCCGAGGCAGCGCCGCCCGGACATCACGCTCGCGAGGGGCAAGCTCGGCTGGGAGCCGAAGGTCGGGCTCGAGGAGGGCCTCGCGGCGACGATCGACTACTTCAGGTCGCTGCGGGGCTGAGGGCTGCGGTGATCACCGAGACGCACCGGCCCGCCGCCCGGCTCCTCGCCGACTCCCGGTGGGCGGCGCTCGCCGTCGTCGAGGACGGGGCGCCCGCCGCCTCGATGACCTCCTACGCCCTCGCGCCGGACGGCGCCGCGCTCTACGTCCTCCTCTCGCAGATGGCCCTCCACACCCGCGCCCTGCTGACGGAGCCCCGGTCCGCCCTCGTCGTCTCCGCCCCCGACACGGGCCAGGGGGACCCGCAGACGCTCCCGCGGCTCTCGCTCTCCGGCGTCGCGCTCGCCCTCGTCCCGGGGACGCCGGAGCACGCCGCAGGAAGGGCCGCCTACACCGGGCGCTTCCCCGGCGCGGAAGAGCGCTTCGCCCTCGCCGACTTCGTCCTCTTCCGCTTCGAGGTCTCCGAGGCGCGATGGGTCGGCGGCTTCGGGCGCGCCCTGCGGATGACGGGACCCCAGCTCGCCGAGGCGCTCGGGGCGGCCCGGGCCTGAACGGATGGTGGGAGGCGAGGGGATCGAACCCCCGACCACCTGCGTGTAAAGCAGGCGCTCTACCGCTGAGCTAGCCTCCCGGGATCCCCGGCCACGCTAACCGCGCCCGGACGGGGGCGTCA
>JBDIBE010000012.1:0-20538 GCA_039812785.1 Thermoanaerobaculia bacterium
GAGCCGAGGTGATCGAGGTGAAGGTGACGCGTCCCCGAGGGCGTCACCGTCGAGACGAGCGCGCCGTCGCGGCGGACGTAGTCCTCGCTCCAGCTCCACGTCCCTCCGCCCGTTCGCCCGTACTCGCGAAGCACCCGGCCCGAGAGGTCCCGGATCCAGAGCGTCCGCGTCCCGTCCAGGGCGTTGCGCTCGAGGATGCGCTCGCCGCCGGCCGTGTAGCCGTAGCTCCGGTTGATCCCGGTCCCCGTCGTCGTCACCATCTGGTTCAGGCGGTTCCAGGAGTAGGCGTAGCCGCCCCAGCTCGTCAGGTTCCCGGCGGCGTCGTAGGCGGCCGGGCTCGAGAGGCGATTCGTGGCGCTGTCGACGCCGATCGGGGATGGGGTGCAGCTCGTCGTCCCCGTGCCGAGGCCGGTCAGGGTGCCGAAGGCGTTGTAGCTGGCGCACTGGCGGTTCGTACCCCCGGTGGTCGTGCCCGTCGCCAGGCGGCTCACCGGGTCGTAGCTGAACGTGTCGGCCCCGATCGCCTTCACGTTGCCCGAGCCGTCGTAGCCGTAGGGGCCCCAGGTCGCGAGCACGACGCCGTCGGAGACGCGCTGCACGCTGATCGACGCCGGGCGCGGCAGGTCGTTGGCGTCTTTGGCGAAGACGTCCTTCATGCCGTTGGCGTGAAGCGCCTCGAAGACCATCCCGTTGGCATGGTAGCTGAGGGACGGGAGGAACGAGCCGACCGAGGTGAGGTAGCCGAGGCTGTAGCCGTGGGAGACCGGCCGGGCCGGGTCGGCCAGGACGGTGTCGTCGGGGTAGCCCAGCGTCGCGATCGCACCGAGGTCGGTCCAGGCGAACGACTGGTCGATCGTCCGTCCCTCGACCTGCGTCCTCCGCGCGGAGATCCGGCCGGCGACTCCCCCGTAGGTGTAGGTCTCCACGACCGAGGCGTCGGCGAGGTCGGGGTTGTAGGCGGTGGCGGTCTCGAGCTTGCCGTTCTTCCAGCTGGAGGCGCCGTTGACGGTGGCGTAGGAGAGGGCCGTGAGGACCGGGGTGCCGGGGTTGCCGGAGGCGTCCGCTTGCGCCACTTGCGTCAGCCTCTCGGCGGCGTCATACGTGAACGCGAGGTCGTGCTGCCCGTCCTGGACCCGGCGGGCATGCCCTCTCGCGTCGAGCTTCGAGTAGAGGATCGTGCCGTTGCCGGACAACCCGACCTCGGGGAGCTGCTCGCTCGTCAGGAATCCCCGGCCGTCGTAGGTGAAGACCCGGCTCTGCGTGACGCCTGAGGGGGTCGAGGCCTGCCTCAGCCGTCCGCCCACGTCGTAGGCGTAGGTCGTGGTGACGCTCGCGCCGGAAGAGCCGGACGGCTCGGTGACCTTCCAGAGCCTTCCCTGGCGGTCGTACTCTTCGGTTCGCGTCGCGGGCGTCTCGACGCCGGTAGCCGTGGCCACCTTCTGCGTGCGCGTCGTCAGGCGCACCCCGGCCCAGGTCAGCGTCGTGTCGTGCGTCGAGCCGTCCGCCGGCCGGATCGTTCCGGGGCGCCCGAACGGGTCGAAGCCCAGGTATTCCGTCTTCCTGACCTGGGAGACCGGGTACTGCTGCCACTCGGAGACGGACGTCGTCCAGCCGAGGCCGTTGTAGGTCGTCAGCCGCTGCGCCCAGCTGCCGTCGAACATCTTCCGGTACTCGCGCCACGGCCGGCCGAAGCCGTCCACGTCGAGCGCCTCGCGCCGCAGGTTGCCCGAGTAGGTGAGGCAGGGATTCGTGACCCCGTTCGGCCACCAGTAGTTGTCGACGCGGGCCGGGACGTTCGAAGGCGCACCGACGTAGTTGATGTAGCAGTGCTGGACCCAGGAGCCGCCGTTGACAGGCGTCGTCCGGGGCTTCTCCCACGTCAGGCGCCCCATGGCGTCGTAGAGGTAGTCGGTGGCGAGGCCGGCGCTGTCGCGGCTCGTGGCCACGAGGCCGGTGCTCGCGTCGAGGTCGACGTCGAGGCTGAAGTGAGAGAGCGGCGTCCCGGACGAATCGACGTACCGGGAGGTCTTCAGGCTCCCGTACTGGTAGGTGTGGTCCACCCGATAGGCCGCCGTCGGCAGCGCGAGCTCGCAGAGGGAGCCGACGCCAACGCTCTGCGTATCCCCGCCGAACGACTCTTCCCTCGTCGTGTTGCCGGACGTGTGGGTCCGGCGCGTGATCACGTCGCTCGTCGACTGCGCCGGGTCGCCCCCGGCACCGATCAGCTTCAGCGTCCGGGTCCGAAGCAGGTAGCCGGTGAGCGGCTCGAAACACGCCTCGCTCTTCGCGACGCTCGCGCCCTCGGTGACCGTCGACGACGAATAGGTGTTGATGATCCAGGGGCTGGCGTACCACCACCAGTCTGCGGGGGGAGAGGCGGGCGGGTAGCTGAGCGAGCCGTTGTAGGCCGTCGTCGTCTGGCGCACGTTCCCGCTGCCGAAATTCCCGCCGGTCGTGACCGTCCGGTAGTGGCCGAGGCCGTCGAATCCGGTGTAGGTCGCTGTCGTGTAGCGGCTCCCGTCGTCAGCGTAGACGGTCCGCTCGTAGTCGACGCGACGGTTCGACTGCTGGAGCAGGCTCGGGGACCAGCTCGAGCTCAGGGCGTCCTTGTCGTAGCGAAGGTAGGTCGTCCGTTTCAGGTTCGCGGGGGGGGAGGACAGGCCGTCGTATTGCTGCGTGGAGACCCAAGGCTCGGCGGCCGTGCCGTAGCGCCCCTTCGTGTACGGCAACCCGTAGTCCCAGCCCGCCGGGAACGTGCCGCAGTACTGCGTCCGGAACCAGTGTTTGCTCTCGTCGCCCTCGGGCGTCCGGACGACGGTCCACGACTCCTGCGAAGAGGGATCGACCGTGCCGTCGCCGAGCCGCCAGGAATCATGGGTGTAGGTCCAGGTGCCGCTCCCGCCGCTGCCGAGCGGTTCGGTCAGGGTCCGCTGTGCGACGGCCGTCGCCTCCTTCGTGTAGCCGTCGGTCGGCTCGGAGCATGACTGGGGGCTCGTCCAGGTGGCGTAAGTCCAGCTGTACGTCCCCCCGACGGGGTTCTTGAGATATCGAAGCGTCCCCGGGCGATCCTTCGGAATGCCGGACCCGCACGCCGAGCGTAGGTCGAGGTTGTAGCCGAGGGTGGAACCGTCTATCGTCGACCACTTCGAGCCATCCGGGAGGGTGACCTCGTCCAGGAACGCCATGGCCGGGATGTCCACGGGAAGCTGTGGGTCGCAGGAGTTCCACCACTCGTCGTAGTAGTGCTTGCAGCTCCGGGCGACGGTGGCATTCGTGTAGTGGAAGTCGTACCGGGCGCGTGCGCCCCCGAAGGCCGCCAGTTCGACGTACTCGATCCCCATGTAGTCGAGGCCGCTCAGGGCCTGGAGGCGGATGAAGTGGGTCCGGCCCGTGCTGTCCTGGATGACCCAGCGGCTGTTCGCCGCGTCCCAGGTGAAAGTGAGCGAGTTGCCGAACCGGTCGATCTCGGAGTTGAGGGTGAAGGGGTGCCCGATGCACGTCCCCGTCCGGGAGAAGGTCTGCCGGCGGCCGTCGGCGAACTCCACCGTGGCGGCGCGCCAGCCCGAAGGGCAGCCGGCCGAAGAGCCTTCGTCCGAGGCGATGAGCCGCATGTAGCTGCCGTCCCGGGTGTAGCGGTACCCGATCCGCTCGGTCTCCCCCTCGTGCAGGGTGTTGAAGAAGGGGTGGGTGCTTCCGTCGGGCGAGATGTAGGTCCAGCGATCCGAGCCGGTGCCCCAGCCGGTGTTGATGAGCTCGCCGAAGCTGACGCTCCATCCCAGCCCGGCGTTCAGGCCGCTCGTCAGGACGTGCGGGGTCGTCTCGGTAACGGTGATGGACTTGTACGGCGGAGTGCAGTCGTTCGTGAACGTGGCGAGGTTGTGGTCCCAGACGTTCGAGTTGTAGCGGAGGACGAAAGCGTAGGAAAGGTCGCCGCCGGCGCTGTAGCTCTGACCGAGAGGGATCGCGAACGAGAGGTTTCCATTGAAGAGGTTGACGGAGTCGATGTCGCCGATCTGGTACGCCTTCCCGACGGCGAGGCCACGCTCGAGGTTCGGGTGGGTCTGGGCGAGGGCCGTGCTCTCGAGCGGGAGAAGGAGGACAACGAGAAGCGCGCTTCGCCTCATGACCTCACTCCTTCCCCCCGGCGGCCGTGACCCGGGCGACATGGACCCAGGGGCCGCGGGCATCCGTCATCGCCACGATGTCGCCGGGGCGTATTCCGTCGAGGCGAGTGGCGTTCGAAGTTCGCGAGGGCAGCGTCGTGAGCCCGACGGTGACGACGCCGTCCGTCGCGGCGTCCAGGTCGAGGGGGCTGCCGTCCAGGATGCGGGCGCTCCAAGCGTCGGCGCCGGGACGGACCACGAGGAGGTCGACGCGAGAGGTCCGAACGGAGATCGAGTCGACGACGCCGGAGGGGTCGCGCCCCGGCTGGCCGAGGTCGGGAGCGGGGACGTCGCCTTCGAGCGGGTAGTTGGCCGTCACGCTCCAGAGCCCGGACGTGAGGTCGATCACCGCGAGGATCGTCATTTTGGGGAACCCCTTCTCGCGGGGGAAGCGGACGATGCCGTCCTTGTCGTCGTCGCCGGTCAGCAGCCGCCAGTGCGCGAGATGCTCGCCCCACTCTTCGTGACTGCGGCTCGCTCCGAGCCAGGCGACGTTGCCGCCGCGGGTGACCCCTTCTGCGACGGCGCCGCCGGAGTCGAAACTGATGCTGAGCTTCCCGGGAGCGGGACCCGACTGGGCCGAGAGAGGGCCTGAAGTCGTTACGAGCAGAAATGCGATGGCGCTTCCCCGGACGATTCTCGGAATCACGGAGCCTCCTTGCTGCCAGTCGATCGCAGCGACACGCTCGGTTTCGGGTCGGCCAGCTTCCCGCTGAGCCGGAGCTCTCGCTCGTTGGGCGATGAGGGGCCTCCCTCCTCCCCTTGAAGTGCCCGCGGCGCCCGGATCTCCAACACCCGGGGGGAAAGATTCACGAGGCGCCACACCTGCCCTGCCGGAGATTCGCGTCTATCCTCACGCTGGATCTCGGACCTGCGGAGGCACTTCAGACGTGGATGAGTCCGACGAACGGCTCCTCTCCGGCCACGAGGCGGCTGCGCAGCTCGCCTCGGACCCCGAGCAGCGCAGGAAGCTCGTCTCCTACGCCTGGCAGAAGTTCGGGCTCTCGCGCGAAGAGGCGGCGGAGGTGATACAGGAGACCTGCATCGACCTGATGCATCTTCGCCAGCTCGTCCGAAGCCGCGAAGGGCTCGTCTTCCGGATCTTCTCCCTCCGCTGCGGCAAGCGCCTCGGAGACAGGAAACGTCGCCCGGAAGCAGGGGAATCCGAGCGCGTCCTCGCACCTCGGGAGAGCCGCGACCTCCCCGCCGACGATCGCGTACTGCTTCGGGAGGCGTTCGAGGAGATGTCGCCGACCTGCCGGAGACTCGTGCTGGCGCTGTATCTCGAGGGGATCTCGCCGTCGGAGATGGCCCGCGCGGGCAAGTGGGCTTCGCCGAAGGTCGTCTCGAACCTGACGAGCCGCTGCATCCGGACGCTGCGCGAGCGGTTCCGAGGAACGCGGGGATGACGCCTCACCCCGACGACCTCTCTCTTCTGCTCCAGGTGCGGGGGGCGCTCGAAGAGGTGACGCGCGCCCGCGTCCAGGCACACGTCGCCCGCTGCCCCACCTGCGTCGAGGCCATCGCCGTGCTGCGGCAGATCGACCAAGGTCTGCGAGAGATCGCGCCGCTGATCGCGAGCGATCACGCGGGCGAGCTCGTCTTTCCGCCCCGTGACCCGTTCCGGGAGCGTCCGCGCCCGGCCGTGCGACCGGGACGCCCCGACCCGGCGCTCCCGCGGAGAGCCCGCGCGGTCTCGCTCGCCGCGGAAGAATTCGCCTCGCGTCTCGTTGCGGCCGCCGCCGAGGAGGAGGAGACGATCCCGGGTCGCCTCCGGGCGCTCCTCCTGACCCGGCCCGAGGAGCGCCTGGCGCTCGAGTACGCCCTGGACGAGGCTTTGGAGCGGATGGTGGAGCGTCCGGCCCGTTGGCTGTCGTTCGGACGCGCCGCCGCCGCGCGCATCCGCGCCGAGATCCCGGCGGGCGGAGGTGGCGCGGTCGAGGCCGAAAGTCTTTGCCCGCTTCTCGAGGTGGCCGGCGTCGCCAGCCTCGTCGTCGGCTCGGCCTGCAACTGGACCGGCGCCTACTCCGAGGGTGGCCGGGCCCTGGCACGTGCCTACCGGGCTTTCGCGGCCGGCCTCGGCCTCCCCCCGCGCTTCGCGCAGGTCGAGCTGGCCGAGTCGCAGCGCAGGACCTTCCTCGGGCGGCCTGGCGAAGGGCTCCGGCTCGCCGACCGCGCAGCGGATTCCTTCCGGGAGTACGGGCTCGAGGCCCACGCTGCGCGCGCCCGTGGAGCCAGAGCCCTGGCGTTCTCCTATCTCGGGCGCGACGAGGAGGCGGTCGCGGAGTTCCGGGGGGCCCGCGAGGCGTTCGAGAGGCAGGGGCACTGGAACGCCTGGGTGTCCGCGCTGAACGGCGCGGGCTCTTCGCTGATGAGGCTCGGCCGGATCGAGGAGGCTCGCCGCGAATACGCCCGCGCCCTGCGGCGCGTCTCCCGCACCGAGCGCCCCGCCGTCCACGCGTTCATCCGCTCGAACCTGGCGAGGACCTTGCTCGCCGCCGGCCGCGTCGAGGATGCGGCACGCGCCTTCTCGTCTGCCGCATCGCTCTTCCTGGAGCAGGGCGCCGTCGTCGACGCGCTGACGGCGATGCTCGGGGAGGTCGACGCGCGGGCACGAGCCGGCCAGGCTGCGGCCGCGAGACGGGCCTTCGGTCGATTCCGGGCGACGCTGGAGCGGGAGGGGGCGGCGGATGCCCGCCTCGTCTCCTCGCTCGAGACCGCTCTCGAGGCCGACAGATGCGACCTCGCGCTCCTCGCGACCTTGCGCGAGCAGGCCGAGGTCTCGCTGCGGGACGGGAGCCCCCGGATTCGGACACGTCCTTCGCGGGATCGACCCCTGTATCAAAATCGCCCCTCTGGCGGCGCCTGATCATGGATGCGAAGCCTCGGACCCCGACGACCCGGCGAGAGCTGGCCGAATCGATCGCCACGGAGGGAGACCTCCGCCGGCGGCTCGCGGCTCATGCCCGCCTCCGGTTCCGGCTCCCGGCATCCGCCGCGGAGGACCTGGTGCAGGACGTCTGCCTCGAGCTGATGCGGCGCGACGGTCCGGTCCGGGATCCCGAGGCCCTCGCGTTTCGGATCCTCCGCTACGAGTGTCTCCACCTTCTCAGAAGCGCTCGGTGCAGGCGCGAGGTGAGCGAAGAGGAGGTCTCCGGCCTCGCCGACCGCGCCGTCCCCGACCCCTCGATCGAGCTGCTCGCCATCGTCCGCCAGGCCCTCGCCGGCGTCACCCCGGCCTGCCGCCGGCTGCTCCACTCTCACTACGTGGAAGGCCGGTCACTGAAGGAGACGGCCAGCGCCCTCTCCTACGCCTCGCCGAACAACGTCTGGGCCCTCGTCACCCGCTGCGTGCAACGGCTCCGAGCGGCCCTGGGAGCGAATCGATGAGCGCTGCCCACCCCGACGACCTGACGCTCCTGCTGCTCCTCTCCGGAGAGACCTCCGAGCTGGAGACCGCTCGCCTGAGGCGGCACCTCGCCGGCTGCCCGGCCTGCTCCTCGGCCCTTTCCGACCTCGACGAGCTCGACCGGACGCTGAAGGCGACTCTTCCCGAGCTGGAAGCCGCGCTCTCGGAGCGCTCCCTTCCGGAGGGAGATCCGTTCCGTTGCCGGCCCGACGAGGACCGGCCGAGGCGAAGGCCCCGACGTCCGACCGACGAAGCCGTCGACGAAGCCCTCGCCGCGAGCCGAAGCGCCGACCGATTGAAGGAGCGTCTCCTGGGCGCCGTCCGCTCCACGGACGACGCTCTTCGCGAGGCTCTCGCCGCCCTCGACCTCCTCGAGGTCCGTGACCGGTTCGGCCTCGGCTATGCCCTGGACGCGGCTCTCTACGCCATGGTGGACGGGCCCGCCCGCTGGGCCCTCTTCGGCCGCGCGTCCCGCGACACCGTCCTCGCGGTGCGATCGGATGCCCGTTCCCGCGACGGCTTCGCCGAGGTCGCCTACCCGCTCGACGACCTCCTCGGCCTGTCGCTCCTCGTCGAAGGGACTGCCTGCAACTGGACGGGAGACCTCGTCCGCGGGGGGCGTGCTCTGCGCCGCTCCTACGGCGCGTTCGCTCGGGGCACCTCTTCGGACTACCGTCTCGCCTCCGTCGAGCTTTCCGAGTCCCAGCGTCGTGCCTTTCTCGATCGAGCAGAAGAGGCGCTCCACCTCGCCGAGAGGGCGAGGCTCACGTTCGAGGCGCTCGGACTGGACGACGAGCGTGCGCGAGCCGCCGGGGCCCACGCCCTGGCACTCTCGTACCTCGGGCGCGACGAAGAGGCGCTCGTCGAGTTCCGCTCGACGCTCCCCGCGCTGGCCGCCGCCGAGAGGTGGAACGCCTACTCGTCCGTCCTGAACGGCATCGGCGGCTGCCTGCTCCGGCTCGGACGGCCGGAGGAAGCTCGCCGGGAATACGCCCGCGCGCTCAGGCAGGTGGGCCGCGATGCGCGGCCTGCCGTACACGCTTTCGTCCGCGCCAATCTCGCTCGAATGCTCTTCCAGGCGGGACGTTACGAAGAGGCCGCGCGGGCCTTCGAGAACGCCGCGGCCCTCTTCGCGGCCCTGGACGCGCGTGCCGACGAGCATTCCATGGCGCTCTTCCGGATCGAGGCTCTCGCTCGCGCAGGAGCGCGCGAGGAGGCCCGGCGGAGCTTCGCCGTCTTCTCTGGCGCCGTCCGCTCCGCGCTCGACCCCGAGCTTCTCGAGTCTCTCGAGTCGGTCCTGCGGGGAGACATCCCGGACGCCGACCTCCTGGCGCGCCTCAGAGGCCGGGCCGAAACCCAGCTTGCCGACCGGTTGCGCCGGGCTTCCTGCCCCCCCCCGGCGAAGACTTTTCGTCTCCCGAGTATCAAAAAGGGCCTGCTCGCGGCGCCTCTCTCATGAGGTAGGTCGATGAGCGCTCCTCGACGCCCTCTCAGCACCCCAGCCGGGTGCGCCGGAGGATGTCGTGAAGAAGGTCCTGATTTCCTTGACCCTGGGGATCGCCCTGCTCGGGCCGGGCCAGATGGCGCGGTGCGACGAGAGCCGCCCCACGGACGATCGTCCGCGCATTCGACGCTCTCGCGTCGAGCGCCCGTCGCCGATCGACTTTGCCCGACGGTTCGCCCTGCGTCTCTTCGAAGCGTCGAACGTCCCGGACGCGCTCCCGTCCCAGCCCGCGCCTGCCCCCGAGCCCCCGCCGGTGCTCGACGACCACGCGAACGAGGTCTGCACGCCGGAACGGGTCCATTGCCCGATCGGGTGAGAGAGAGCTGTTGCCTCGACATTCCCTGGCTCCCGTCGTCAAGTCGGCCAGGTCTTCGTTTTCAATTCGGCCGTCCGAATCGACTTCACCCAAGACTTAGGGAGGTCGCCCATGAAGAGGAACCATCGACACCGCCTTCCGCTCAGTTTCGCGAACGCCTTCTTGCTGGCGGCACTCGTCGGCCTCGCCAATGATGCAAGCGCGGCCACGACCTACGTCCGCATCCAGAAGGCGCCGGCGCTCTCGTATGCGCAGCTGACTCACGCCGAGGGTAGGATCCTCGAGGGCCTTGGAATCACGATCCTGCAAGACTACGGCCCCTTTGCGATCGGCCTCGCCACCGAGAAAGCCGATCTCGCCACGGCGGGAGCCGCCGTCAAAGCGGCTATCGGACCCGAGCCGGACGCGTACCGCGTCGATGGGGGCGGCATCCCCATCGATATTCGCGAACCGACGAAAGCTCTCGCGGACGCTCCAGCGGATCTCATCGTTGACGACTACCCCGGAGGCGAGGGCCTCTACCTCCTCAAGTTCTTCGGACCGGTGATTCCTTCCTGGCTCGAGCCGCTCAAGGCTGTGGGAGTGCGGATCGTTCAGTACGTCCACAAGGACGCGTACATCGTCGCGGCTACGGGCGGGATGAAGACACTTGCGCCTCTCGTCGGGGGACCGCTGATTCACGCGGGCGTATTCCAGCCCTACTACAAGCTCGCACCGATCCTCCGTACGCCGGGTGCCCTCGGCGCAGCGTCCGCGAGTCTCGTACACCTCGTCCTCGATCCCGACGCGGACTTGCAGAGCATTCGGGAGCAGGTTGGCCGAGCGGACGCCGCGGCGACGATTCAGGTCGATAGGGCCCGCGGTACGGCGAATGCCGCGCTTCTCGCCCCCCCCTCCATATGGCGCCGCCTCGCGAAGGATCCGGCCGTCCTCGCGATCGAGCTCGCGCCACGAGGTGGGCTCGCGGACGAGCGCGTAAACCAGGTCATAGCCGGCCGCCGAAATCAGGACGGCACACCGACGCAGCCGCAGACCTACAAGAACTGGCTCTCCGGACTCTGTTTCCGATACGGAACGAGCCTCTGCGGCGACCTCTCCTCCCAGATCGTCGATGTCATGGATAGCGGCCTCGCGGCATCGGATGACGGCATCGGAACGTATCACCCGGATCTGCCACAGAGCCGTGTCGCGAGCTTTCGCACGTACTTCGGAATGCCCGAACTCGACGACCGCTACTTCCACGGCACGGTGGTCACCGGTCTCCTCGCGGGCGATCCGACGCCACCGTCAGGTACCGGCGAGACCGACACGCAACAGTTCTTCTACGACATGGGGGTAGCGCCGACAGTCCGCGTCCATCCGTCCAGAGTATTCAACGCGATCGGACAGTTCGGGGGCGCGCTGACAACCGCAGTCCTCGACACGATCGTCGGCAACGCCTACGCCGACGGCGCCCGCTACCAGAACTCAAGCTGGTATGAAGGCGCGTCTGCGTACGGGTACACGAGCATCGCCCGGGAGTACGACCGACTCGTGAGGAGCGCCCGCCTCAACGCAACACCCGACGAGCAGATTACGGTTGTCGTCGCCGCAGGCAACAACTTCAACGGCGACTCGACTCCGACGGTGTACTCACCTGCGACCGCGAAGAATGTGATTGCTGTGGGGGCCACCGCGCTTCAGCGCGGGCCTTCCTACGGCGGCGCTCTCGGTGGGAGCTGCGACACGACTCACGGGATCAAAGACATCGCAGACTTCTCGCGCCAAGCGTACCAAGGAGACTTCAACCGCTTCAAACCGGACATCTACGCCCCCGGACAGAACATCACCTCGGCGCGTTCGTCGGCCATGATTCGTTATTCAGTCTGTGGGGGTACGACGAACCTATTTCTTCCGACCCCCTCCGGACTAAACTACCCAGCGAATGGCACGAGCTTCAGTGCTCCGATTGTCACGGGCGCTGCGGTGCTCGCGCACCAGAAGATTCATGCGGATACAGGCAATCAGAACGCCTCACCCGCACTCATTAAGGCTGCACTCTTGAGCACGACCGAGACGAACACCGGTGGCTACGACTTCTACCGAAATAGCCCGATCACTGTGTGGGAGCCGAATCGGTACGGCGGGTTCGGCCGGGTCGCACTCACGAGCCTTCTCGAGGATCCGGTCTCGAAAGCATACCTCGACGAGGACCATGCAGTGGTTCCTGTAGACCGCTTTACGAGCGCAGGCGGCTACAAGAACTATACATTTACCGTAGCCGACCCGTCGAAGGCGATCAGCGCCGTCCTCGTGTATCACGATGCTCCGGCCGCAGTGAACGCGAGCGTCGTTCGCGTGAACGAGATCGACATGTACGTCATGCAGGGAGATGCCGTGTACTGCGACGGCCAGTACGTCGGGCAGTACGCAACCCGGTCCTCGGGCTGCTGGCTCCCGGACATGTCGAACAACGTGAAGCGCGCTCGAATTGCGCCAAATAGCTTCACCGGTCAGTTCACAATCCAGGTCGTGGCTGGCAATGTTTCAGCGAACGCCGTCCCGGGACGGGACAGCGGCAATCCGAATCAGGACTGGGCACTTTATGTCTACAACGCGATTCGCAACTAGAACCTGTTTCGCCGCTCTCGTCGGTCTACTTTTCGCCTCTCATAGCCTGTTCGCCGCCCCTGTCCTCGTGCCCGTCGCTCTGCGCGTTCACGGGCAGAACGAGGCCCTGTGGTCCGTGGAGGTGCGCGTCACGAACCGCACGGACGCCGCGCGCACGTTCCGGGTGGCTGACTTCATCGGCACGCCCGGGTGGAAGCCATCGATGGTCACCGTACCGCCGGGCGCCACGATGTCCCTCGGCGGCGCCGACGTCTTCAATGGCCCATATTCCCCGTCCGCCGTCTTCGGCCTCGCCATCCTCGACGCGGACCCGGAGCTCCTGGTCCAGAGCGCGGTGCTCACCGGGATCTGGCGGCCCGGCGGAGCGAGCTATACGTGCGAATCCTTCAACGGGGGTACGTACATGGCTGGCTGTGAGGGGATCGTAGGCGCCGGGCCGCTCATCGACGGCCTCGCGTTCTCGCCGGCGGGGAAGGCGCTCTTCATCCCCTGGCTGCATACCGACGAAGGGCGTCGGACGAACCTCGTCATCGTCAATCCGGACGACGTCGCCGCGCGCGTCTCGGTCGCCATCGCGTCCCAGGACGGCCTCACGACGCACACGGAGGAGTACGTTTTCGAGCCGCGCTCGTACAACCAGCTCGGCGACATTTTCGCGCAGCCGCCCTTCTCCGAGATCCGCGCGGCAAACGAGCGGATCCCGTACGGCGGGGCCGCCGCGACCGCGACGATCACGGGCGACACGCGCCTCGTCGGCATGGCCTACGTCATCGGCAACGAAGACAACAGCCTGACGATCTCCTTGCCACGGTGAGGGGACGGGGTCCGGGGATGGGAATCGGTCCCGCCCCCGGACTTCCGGGACCGTCCCGCCCCGTTCCCTTTCGGTGACGTTCGTTCCCGACGCGCGGCCCGGCGATTGCGTATAACGCGGCGCATGATCTCGCTCGCCCCACTGGCGCTCCTCGCGGCGCTCGCCGCGCCCCCGGACCGGCCTTACCTGACCCCGTGGGTCGTCGTCCGTCCGGGCGACGCGGCTCCCCCGTCGGCGGCCGCCCCGCCGCGACCGGGCGTGAACGCCCCGGGCCTCCTCGTCGAGGTCCGCGCCTCCGAGGTCGGGGACGTCGCGACGCCCGAGGCCGTCCGCCGCCTCTTCGACCAGGCGCGGGCGGGCGGGCGGCGCGCCGGCCTCCTCGTCGAGCTGCCCGAGGTGAAGGTCCCCGAGAACGCGCGCGAGGCCGAGGCCGTCAGGGCCGACTCGCTCGTCCCCGGCCTCGGCGCCCTCCTCGCCGCCTCGCACGACGCCGACCTCTACGTCCTCTCGCTCCCCGACCTCTCGGGCGAGATCCGCTCGCGGCGATGGCTCCTGATGAAGGCCGCCGCGATCGCCCGCTCGGTCGGCCCCTCGGCCCGGATCGCCGCGCTCTTCCACCAGCCCTCGGGGGGCGGGCTCTTCCCGCCCGGCGCGAAGGAGCTCCTGTCGGAGGAGGCGGCCGCGTTCGTCGACCTCCTCGGCCTCGACCTCGACGACGCCAGGACGGCGCCCGACGCCGTCCGCGAGGCGGCCGACGCCCTCGCCTTCGCGCGCCCCCTCCTCGTCACCGCGCCGCGGCTCGACGACGCGCCTGCCCTTCTCGACCTCGCCGCCCGGTACTCCACGGTGGACGCGCCGGTCGTCGCGGCGCCCCTCGCCGATGCCTCGGCCGCTCCCCTCCTCGACCGCTTCGCCGCGCTCCTCGACGGCGACGTCAACCGCGACGGGCGAGGCGCGACGGCGAAGAGCGCCGACGGGAAGGCGCTCTCCGTCGTCCGCCTCGCGAAGGGGACCGACCTCGGCGGCGTCGTCCTTCTGACCGGAACCGACGCCGCGGGCGCCCCGGCGCGCGGGCCGCTGACGCTCGAGCTCGACGCGCCGTCGTACGCGGCGGCCGAGGTCTTCGAGCTCGCGACGGGACGAACGCGGCGCTTCGACCTGCCGAAGGGGGGCGCCGCGCCGCGCCTCTCGCTCACGACGGCCAACGGCCCGCTCGCGCTCGTCCTGACGGCCCGCGAGAAGGCCCCCGCCGAGGCGACCCGCGCCGCGACGGACGTCACCGCGACGCGCGGCCTCACGGTCGAGGAGATCCTCGCGCGCCACCAGGTCTGGCGGGCCGGGCGCGACGCGCGCTGGAAGCGCTTCAGCGCGATCAACCGCACCTCCTACCGCTTCCGCCTCGAGGGCTTCCCGACGAGCTTCGAGATCACTTTCGAAGGGGCGTTCTTCTACGAGCGGGGCAAGGGGTTCGACTGGGCCTGGGAGACCGCGTACTTCAACGGGGCGCGGTGGCGCGGGAAGAAGTTCCCCGACCTGCCGCTCCTCCAGCCCGAGAAGGTCTCCGAGCTCCCGCTCGAGCTGACGTTCAACGAGGCCTACCGCTACGTCCTCGACGGCGAGGACGACCTGCGCGGGATCCCGTGCTGGGTCGTCCGCTTCGAGCCGACGGAGCGTTTCGAGGGGAAGGCGATCTACTCGGGGAAGGTCTACATCGCGAAGGCCGACTTCTCCCTCCGGCGCGTCGTGGCGAAGCAGCTGAACCTGACGGGCGAGGTGCAGTCGGTCGACGAGACGACCGACTACGCCGAGGTCGCCGCTCCCGACGGCGGGCCGCCGATCCTCCAGCCGACGACGACGAAGGGCCAGTCGATCCTCCGGACCTTCTCGCGGACGACGACGCTCGAGCGCTCGACGGAGCTCCTCGAGGTACGGCTCGATCCGCCCGACTGGGCGGAGAGGCGCGCGGCGACGCTCGCGGGCGAGACGACGATGCTCCGCGACACGGATCGCGGCGTCCGCTACCTCGAGAAGAAGAAGGACGGCGAGCGCGTCGTCGTCGAGGACGAGAAGACCTCCCGCCTCTTCGGCCTCGGCGGCGTCTTCTACGACCGCTCGTTCGACTATCCCCTCCCGCTCCTCGGCCTCTACTACCTCGACCTCGACGTCGCGAAGAAGCGGCACCAGCTCCAGGGCTTCTGGGGCGGCCCCATCGTCGCCGGCTCGTACAACGACCCGAACCTCTTCGGGACGAACCTCGACCTCGGGGTCGACGCCTTCGCGAACTTCGTGAGGGGAGACGACACCCTCTGGGAGGACGGCGACAAGGTCGACGCGACGACGGTGAAGCGGCGCTCCTTCGCCGCGAACCTGAACGTCGGCTATCCGGTCACGCGGCACCTGAAGGCCACGGCGACGCTCGGCGGCACGTGGAACGACTTCGCCGCCGGCGACGACGCCGACCCGGCGTTCGTCGTCCCCTCCGACCACTTCCTCGCGCGCCTCGAGGGGCGCCTCGCGTGGGACCTCTCGGGCTGGAACGTCGTCGGGAAGTACTCGCTGAACCTCCGGTCGAAATGGGACGCCTGGGGCTACCCCGGCAACCCCGACTGGGACCCTGGGAAAGACCGCTTCCGGCTCTTCTCCGCATCGCTCACGAAGACGTTCGACCTGCCGAAGTTCCAGCGGATCGACACCGGCGTCTCGTACGCGAAGGCGTACAACGCCGACCGCTTCTCGAAGCTCCAGTTCGGCTTCTTCGGGGGGACGTCGCTCCGCGGCTTCAGCTCGGGGAGCCTCCGGGCCGAGGAGGCGGTGACGGCGAAGGTGGCCTACGGCCTCGTCGCCGGGAAGCTCTTCCGCCTCCAGGCCCTCTACGACCACGCCTTCGTCTGGGACGAGGCCTCGGGCTACGACGGGACGAGCTTCGGCGGAGCGGGGATCTCCGGGCAGTTCTCCGGACCCTGGTCGACCCTCGTCCAGGTCGAGGCGGGGCTCCCCGTCGTCGGACGGAACCGAGGGCAGGACGGCTTCGTCCTCTACCTCGTCTTCCTCCGGAGCTTCTGAGGGGGAAACGTAGAATCCGCCCGCCGATGAGATCGACGAGGCTCGCCCCCCTCTGCCTCCTCCTCCTCGCCCCGGGCGCCCTCGCGGCGCCCGAGGCCCCCCGCTGGCCCGTCTCCGCCGCCGGCATGATGGCGGCCGACGCCGTGTCCGTCGCCCCGCCCGACTTCAAGCGGATCGTCGCGCGGCACGGGAAACGCCTCATGGAGGGCGTGAAGGCGGGCCTCGCCGCTTCCCCGGAGCGCGACGACCCGGCGCGGCGCGCCGCGCTCGCGAAGGGGGCGCGGCGGATCGCACAGGCGATCCGCGATCACAAGCGCTTCGAGGACGTCGCATACGAGGCGGGAGGCCTCGTCGCCGAGGCGAGCCTCCTCTTCCCGCCGAAGGGAGGCCCGGCCGACGACGCCTCCCTCGCCGCCCTCGCCCGGCAGGGCTCGAGCTTCCTCGGCTACCCGGCGAAACCGTTCGACGCGCCGGAGGCCCTCGTTGCGGCGAAGCTCCCGGCCGGGAGCGCGCGGGAGGCCTACGATTCGGGCCTGACGCTCTCGGCCCGGCTCCTCGCCTGGATCTGGAAGACCGCCGGAGGGGACGCGTCCGTCGCCTCCGACAAGCCCGAGTCGAAAGGACCGTACCAAGTCCGATGAGCACGAAGCGCGCCCTCCTTTCCGTCTCCGACCGCAGCGGCCTGATCGACCTCGCAAGCGCCCTCGTCCGGCACGGTTACGAGCTCGTGTCGACGGGCGGGACGGGGAAGCACCTCTCGGACGCCGGGCTCCCGGTGACGCAGGTCTCCGACCTGACCGGCTTCCCCGAGGTCTTCGACGGGCGCGTGAAGACGCTCCACCCGGCGCTCTTCGGCGGGGTCCTCTTCGACCGATCCGTGCCGAAGCACGCCGAGCAGGCGGCGGCGAACGGCATCGGGCCGATCGACGTCGTCGTCGTGAGCCTCTACCCCTTCGAGGAGACGGTCGCGGCGGAAGGGACGACGTTCGCGCAGGGGATCGAGAAGATCGACGTCGGCGGCCCCTCGCTCCTCCGCGCCGGCGCCAAGAACCACGCGCACGTCGCCGTCCTCTGCGACCCGGCCGACTACCCCGCCTTCGTCGCCGAGCTCGACGCGAACGCGGGCGCCTCGACGCTGCCGACCCGGAAGAAGCTGGCCGCGAAGGTCTTCCGCCGGACCGCCGCCTACGACGCGGCGATCTCGTCGTGGCTCTCGGCGCGGACGGAAGGGGACGCGTTCCCCGAGCGGCTGCCGCTCTCGTTCGAGCTCGGCGGGACGCTCCGCTACGGCGAGAACCCGCACCAGGCCGCGGCCTTCTACCGCGACCCGGCGGCCCCGCCGTCGGCCCTCGCGGGCTTCGTCCTCCACCAGGGCAAGGAGCTCTCCTACACGAACCTCCTCGACGCCGACTCGGCGCTCCACACCTCGCGCCTCCTCCCGCGCGGGGCGATGACGATCGTCAAGCACCGGGTCCCGTGCGGCATCGCCCGCGCGGAGAGCGGCGAGGCCGCCTTCGAGGCGGCCTGGGCCTCCGACCCGGTCTCGGGATTCGGCGGCGTCCTCGCGTACACGGGCGTCCTCGACGGGGCGGCCGCGTCCGCGATGACGTCGAAGTTCCTCGAGGTCGTCGTCTGCGAAGGGGTCACCGACGAGGCGCGCGCCCTCTTCGCGAAGAAGCCGAACCTCCGCGTCCTCACCGTCGCGCCCGACCCGGCGCCGCGCGCGCGGCGCGAGCTGCGCGGCATCGACGGCGGGCTCCTCGTCCAGGAGGCCGACGTGATGCCGGGCGACCCGGCGGCGTGGAAGGTCGTCACGAAGCGCACGCCGACGGAGGCCGAAATGCGCGCGCTCGTCTTCCTCGAGCGCGCCGTCTCCGGCGTCATCTCGAACGCCATCGTCATCGGCGGCGAGACGGCGACCTACGGCATCGGCGGCGGCCGGACGAGCCGAGTCGACGCCGCGGGAGACGCCGTCGGCAAGGCGGGCGCGCGTGCGAAGGGCGCCTGCGCCGCCTCGGACGCCTTCTTCCCCTTCCCCGACGGCCTCCTCCTCCTCGCCGACGCCGGCGTCACGGCCTGCGTCGAGCCGGGGGGCTCCGTGAAGGACGCCGAGGTGATCGCGGCCGCCGACGAGCGCGGCATGGCGCTCGTCTTCAGCGGCCGGCGCCACTTCCGCCACTGAAGATGAGACGACGCTCCCCCGCGCTCCTCCTCGCCGCGCTCGCGATCGTGGCCGCACTGGCCCCCGTGCCCGCACGCGCGCAGGCCACCGCGCCCGACGCGACGGCCGTCCTGAAGGCGATCGTCGGCACGTACACCGGCAAGCCCGCGTTCAAGATGACGTTCGTCCAGGGCTACGCCCCGGCCGGCTTCCCCGACGTCACGCCCGAGACGGGGACGCTCACGATCCAGCCCCCGGCCTCGCTCCGCTTCGACTACGACGGCCCGGAGGGAAAGGTCTACACGTTCGACGGGAAGGCCGCCCGGCAGTACGTCGCCGCGGACAAGCAGATCGTCCTGAAGACCCTCACGCCGGCGGAGAAGGCGCGCCTGCCGCTCCTCTTCCTCCAGCCTCCCGCCGAGATCCTCGAGCGGTTCTCGGCGTCGGCGAAGGGCGCCGACAACGGCCTCGTCGAGGTGACCCTCACGCCCCGCGGGGAGGGGGACCTGCAGTCGCTCTCCGCACTCGCGACGCCGTCGGGCGAGGTGAAGAGGCTCGTCGTCGTCGACGCCGAGGGGAACAAGACGACGTTCACGTTCACGCACCTCGCCCCCCGGGCGAAGCGCCCCGCCTCCGACTACGCCCTCGTCCCCCCGAAGGGGACGCGCGTCGTCGGCGAGTGAGGCGCGGAGGAGAGAGATGGCCGATCCCAGCTTCGACGTCGTGTCCGAGGTCTCGATGCCCGAGGTCGTCAACGCGGTCGCGCAGGCGCACAAGGAGATCACCCAGCGCTTCGACCTGAAGGGGACCGCCGCGGGCCTCGAGCTCAGGGAGAAGGAGAAGGAGATCGTCCTGACCGCCGACGACGACTTCGGCCTGAAGGCGGTCAACGACGTCCTCCAGGGGAAGCTCGTCAAGCGCAACGTCGCGCTGAAGTCGCTCGTCTACGGCAAGCCCGAGCCCGCCGCGAAGGGGACGGCCCGCCAGGTGGTGACGATCCAGCAGGGAATCGAGACCGAGAAGGCGAAGGAGATCGTCAAGGCGATCAAGGACGCCAAGCTGAAGGTCCAGGCCGCCATCCAGGGGGACCAGGTGCGCGTGACGGGAAAGAAGCGCGACGACCTCCAGGCGGTCATCGCCCTGCTGAAGGGGAAGGACTTCGGCCTCCCCCTCCAGTTCACGAACTACCGGAACTGAAGCCGGGGCGACATCCGGAGCTCCCCTTCGGGCGGAACGGCGGGAGGGACTGTAAGATCCGCCGCGGAGCCGGATGAACTCGACCTCTCTCTCAGATCGCCTCCTCCTCGCGAATCTCCCGGAAGAGGAGAAGGCGAACGGGCGACGCCTCGTCCGGGCCCTCTCCCTCGTGGAAGGCAAGCTCCGGCTCGTCGAGGAGGAGCTCGAGCGCCGGACCCGCTCCGAGGTCCCGACGATCTCCCTGATCGGCGAGTACCTCGTCGACGGAGGCGGCAAGCGGATCCGCCCCGCCCTCCTCCTCCTCGCCTCGCGCCTCCTCGGCTACGAGGGGAGCGTCGACGTGAAGTACGCGGCCGTCCTCGAGCTGATCCACACGGCGACGCTCGTCCACGACGACATCATCGACGGCGCCGACACCCGCCGCGGCCGCGTCAGCGTGAACCGCCGCTGGGGGAACGAGCTGACGGTCCTCTTCGGCGACTACCTCTACATGAAGGGGATGAAGGTCGCGCTCGAGGAGGGGGACGTCCGCGTCCTCGACCTCCTCGCCGACGTCACCCTCGCGATGACCGAGGGGGAGATCCTCGGCGCGGAGCGGCGCGGCTCGCTCGCCCTGACGATCGAGGACTACCTCGAGGTCGTCCGCCGGAAGACGGCGCTCCTGTTCGCAGCCGCCTGCCGCATCCCGGCCTTCCTCGTCTCCGGCCGGCCCGAGCACGCCGAGGCGCTCTGGGGCTTCGGCCTCGCCCTCGGCACCGCCTTCCAGCTCCAGGACGACCTCCTCGACTACACCGCCTCCGAGGAGGACCTCGGAAAGCCGGTCCTCTCCGACCTGCGCGAGGGGAAGCTCACGCTGCCGCTCATCCTGAGCCTTCCCGACGCGACCGCCGAGGAGCGCGCCGCCGTCGAGACGGTCATGCGGGAGAAGGGCTTCGTCTCCGTTCCGGTCTCCGCGATCCTCGGCCTCGTCGAGCGGCTCGACGGGCTCGGCCGGGCGCGCAGGATGGTCGAGGAGTACGCCGGGCGGGCGCGGAACCACGCGCTCTCGCTCCCGGCCGGCGACCCGCGCGACGCCCTCCTCCTCGCGGCCGAGTACGCCGCGAACCGCCGGAAGTAGCGCTCCGGCGGCCCTTCCCCGCGCCCCGGCGGGGCCCTTCCTGTGCAGGGTTACGCCCCCTCGTCCTGTGCGAACCGTGTCCGAATTCAATTCGGAGGGAGGCCCATGTCCGCCGAATCCCATCCTGTCGTCGGAGGCCCCGAGAGGATCGTTCCGATTGAAATTAGGCCGAAGGCCATATCAG